>CAMDWC010000014.1 GCA_945878825.1 Haliscomenobacter hydrossis DSM 1100 | reverse complement strand
TGCGGCGTATGCAAATTATAATCAAGAAAAAAAGGTTTACCACTTTTTTTGGCCTCTTTAAAAAACGCTGAAGCATTTACGTCTTTACCCCAATAATCAAAAGGGAATTTTTCTGGTGAGCTAACATGAAATTTACCGGTAAGGCCAGTGTAATACCCCGATCGGTTCAATACTTCAATCAGGCTTGTAACATTTTGGTTCACAGCAAACTGCTTATTCAATTCTGAGAGATTATCGCCCAGCTTACCGTTCTTTTCTTTTTCTAACAATTCATTCACATTTGTTGTAACGCCGTTAACATGCGGAAAAGTACCAGTTAAAAAACTAGTCCTTGAAGGTGAACAGGAGGAAAAAGTGGCGTAAGCCTTTGTTGTCAAAGTGCCATGTTTAATCAGGTAGTCTATGGCCGGTGTTTGTACACCAGGCGTATTAAGGGCACTGCATTGTAGGCCCATATCGTCGGCTACAATGAGTAATACGTTCGGTTGTTGTGAGTAGCTTTTACTTGCACCTACAAAAAACAAAAACATCCATCCTAAAAAGAGGTACTTCCGTTTTTTCATAACATTTTTAATTTTGACTTTCCCTAATTATTTTAATCTCTTTAGGTGCACTAATCTGCGATACTATTTTTCCATTGGCCATTTTAGTATGCTTGATTTTTATAATGCCGTACGGGGTTGGGAATGTTCCTTCCGCAAACTGCAGATCGCCTAATTGCGGACTTATCTTAACAACCTTACAGCCAGGTGCAATAACTTTAACACCCAAAACAAATTCAGTTAACCAAGGTGTAGGCCCTGATGCCCAGCCATGACAAAGGCTATGACGGAATCCCTTATAACAATAGGCGCCGTAATCTCCATGGATATCTACTTTTCCCGGAGGTACTATTTCATCAATTCGAGCAGCATTTGGGAGCCATTTTAAGTTGAAGTCTTCCCAAAAAGTAGTAGCGCCTAGGTTGAGCATGGCTCCCCAGTATTGCCGTATATTATCCAATGAACCTTGATAATCCCCGGCCATCGCCTTGGCTTTTAACATATAATACCCGTAAAAAGTCGAGAAATTTTCAGCGCCGCCTATTCCAATCACCTCCCTGTTAGCTGTCTCTGGAGAAACCATTCCGGCGAGTGTTAAAAGTGCAGCAGCTTGCTTGGATTTGTTTATATCGGGAACGTTTTGCTTTAATCTCTTAACTGTCTCGATGCACAGCTTCTCTGTTGCAGGATCCTGTAAAATTTTACAAAGATCAGCACCAGCTGTTAAGGATAAAACCATCAGAGCTTGCAAACCAGCATGTATTCCTTTGGGGTTTTCACTAGACGGCCAATCTAGAAAACGGGCATCAAGCGCCTCACTGTTGTTACTATCTATTTTGGCACAGATAAGAGGTAATAATTTGGTTAGATATGCTTTCTGCTGTTTTAGATAAGAAAGGTCGCCATTGTTATAATACCAATCCCGGTGAATGATGACCCACCACATGGAGTAGGAACTGAGTCCATTCATCCATTTAGGAAGTGGTGTTATATCCCTAGATAAGTCAAGGCTTTTGGGTACAACCTCGTTATTGCCAAATACACTAGCTATTGTGGACGTTTCAGGATGCATGTCCCCTACCCAAACCAATCTGTCACGCTTTATGCCATCCCAAAGATAATCCTGCATATTTAGATGAACTGTGTAAGCACCAGTTAACCAAATCTTATTGAGAAGTTCATCGTTACATTTAAACGACCCTAAATAAGGAATATCTCGGAACGTAAAAACTGCCCGAACTTCTTTAAGCAAAAGTTCAGTGTCGTCATCTAACAAATCAATTTTCACAAATCTAAATCCGGTATTTCCAACTTCCAATTTGCCCAGCCAAGGAAGCTTTATTTCGAAATCACGCATGGCATGGTCATTGGTAGCTCCTTTAATGGTATCTATTTCAGACATCGTTTCACTAACAGACTCGCCAAACCTCAGGCGAACCTTAACAGCGCTGTTTTTCTTCATCAAACCAGTCACCAATTGTAACCCTCCGTGTAACTCACGGCCAAAATCAAGGATAATAGAAGGCTTCGACGATGTGGTACTTCTTAGAACACAAAGTCCATTATTGGTCAAGTCCGCCTGTCCATTTCCACGCTTTAAAAGTGATGATGCATTCACTATCCCAGTTTTACTTTCCCAAACAATTCGTGTTGGTGCTATATAATTCCTAATCGCCGCTTCCTTTTGATAACTCCTGCCACTTTCAAAAACAGGAGGTAGTTGTGCATCAGCAACTAAAACACATACCCAAATAAGTATTTGGGTAAACATTAAAAATTTCACTTTTTTTCTGATCATTCTATTATTAATTCAAAATTCTTAATACGCTCACCAATCCAAAAACACAACTCAGGAAAAATATACCTAAGCAATTTGACCTGCAAAACCAGGATTAACCATCTTGAGTAATACAATTCCTTCGGCTAAAAATTATTTACATCTGAAATTATTCTGAATAGTATGTTATTTAGAAAAAAATTGATACTATTGTTCACAAATATGACACAAGAATTAAAACCAATTGAGGTATAAATATTTCAAAAATTCAAAAATGATACTATTATGATAAACACAGCCGAAGTTGATAACCTAAAATATTTCATTACAAGTGATGTTTATAATACTTGGGGTATTAATGTTACAACAGCAGGTTTTGAATGCATGAGAACCAGAGATCATGACCCTATGTATTATAAACATCCATCTAAATACAGATTTAAATCGTCTCAGGGAAGGGTCTTGAATGAATTTCAAATTCTATACATTGTTGAAGGGCGAGGTGTTTTTAAATCAAACTCATGTATTACTACTCAAATAAATGCAGGAACAATGTTTCTGATTTTTCCGGGTGAATGGCACAGTTATTATCCAGATCCTAAAGTAGGATGGAAAAGTTATTGGATTGGTTTTGATGGACCAATTATGGATGAAAGACTTAAAGCTAATTACTTTTCAAAAAAAGAATGTGTTTGTCACATCGGATTAAGCGAAACCATCATAAACCTTTACAAGGATATATTAAAAATTGCCTCAATTGATAAGGTGGGGTCTCAAAATTTAATCTCAAGTATCGCATTGCATATTTTAGGTTATTTCTATTATAAAAATTTGAACCATAATGAAAATAGTAATACAAGAATCATTGATATGTTAAATAAATCCCGCATAATTATGCGGGAAAATCTTACTAATAAGATAATATTTGAAGATCTGGCCAAAGAATTAGGAGTGGGATATTCCTGGTTTAGAAGAATGTTTAAACAATATGAAGGCATTAGTCCTGCACAGTATTTAATTCAACTCAGGATAATAAAAATCAGAGAATTGCTCACAACCTCCAATTTGTCAATTTCTGAAATAGCTTACCAAATTGGTCTTGAGAGTAAAAGTCAACTTTCAACCTTCTTTAAAAAATACGAAGGTATCAGTCCTTCTGAATTTCGTAAGGCTAATGAAATCTGACTTGCTTTAAAAGTCTCTCTATTTCGTGTTCCAAACCATAAGCTGAAACCTACAATAGAGAGGCATTTTTTAGTCTGAAAATTTAGTTCAAGAACTAAAACAATATGATAGATTAAATTTTCTTTTTCTCAATTGCATACTTTTAAAATGGCTATAACTTAGTCTATCAACTCTTCATTCTTAATTGGTTTCCCTTCCCAGTACCAGATGCCATTTTTCTGTTCTAAAATTCGGTTTGCGCTACCGGGAGCAAGTGGTAAATTCTTTTTAGGTAACCATTTTTTTAAATCGTCCACCACCTTCTTGTACTTACCATCCAAAGCCAGGTTCTTCCATTCATTTGGATCATTCTGTTGGTTGTAAAGTTCCTGAGAACCATCAGCATATTGAATAAATCTCCACTTATCAGTTACCACAGCATGATTATTCTGATTGGCAGTTGTAATTGCAGGCCAACTCCGTTTAGCTTTGCTGTTTTTCAATTGAGGAACAAGGCTATGGCCCTCCAATCCAGGCTGTGGTGCATTGCTGCATAGATCCACTAAAGTCGGGTAGATGTCGAGCAACTCAACGGGTTGGGAACATCGGGTTCCAGCGGAGACGCCTGGACCGGCAAAAATCAAAGGAACATGGGTTGATCTTTTCCAGAGGGAATTTTTACCTGTTAAATTTTTTTCACCCAAATGCCAACCATTATCGCTCCAAAGTACAATTATAGTATTTGATGCCTCACCAGAGGCTTCTAGTGCATCTAGAAGGCGGCCGATCTGACTATCCATAAAAGTAGTACTGGCCAGATAGGAACGAACCAAGTTATGCCATTGGTTGTTTTGTATCAGCCATGATAGCCTTGGTTCCGGAAGATCCCAATGCAGGTACCAGGGGAAAAAAGGCAAATCATTGCGGTCATTCTTCAAATAAGGTGGTAAAATGATCTGGTCTTCGGGCGGAAATAAATCGAACCATTGCTTCGAAGCAAAACAGGGAACATGTGGTAAACGAAACCCTGCAGCCAAAAAGAAAGGTTTGTCTTTGGGTCGGGCTTTTAATTGTGCAATGGCATTGTCTGCTGTTTTCCAATCTGCCTGATCGTGATCATTTTCTGGATAAATACCCCAGTCCATTCCCCCGATAGGACTGGGTGTTTGGACAAATTTTTTAGATGGAATTGGTATACTTGGTGCGGGTCCCCAAACATCTAACTCATTTTTTTGAAGTTCTTTTGCAATCGATCCGTCATGAAAAACTTTTCCATAACCGGCCGTAAAATAACCCTGTTTGCTGAAATATTGAGGTAATGAAACAAGATTTTTGGTTACATCCACTTTGCGAAAACCAGGGTCAAGACCATAAATACCGGTACTGGATGGCCTCATGCCAGTCAACAAACTTGACCTAGAAGGGTTACACAGTGGTGCCTGTACATGGGCATTTGTAAAAAGAACGCCCATGGCTGCAAGCCTGTCAATGTTCGGCGTTCTTGCCTGAGGGTGTCCTCCTAAGCAACCAATCCAATCATTTAAGTCGTCGATAGCTATAAAAAGCACATTGGGTTGCTTTATATTTTTGACCTTCTTTGCTGGAGGAATTGCATAAGCAGAAACAGTGTTACTATACAAGCTAGCTGCCAATAAAGTAGACACCATTATCGATTTTATATTTCTATATTTTTTATACATCTGAAATCTATTTGAAAGTTCTGTATCGACCCCTTAATTTTTATCAAAATAAAAATTATACCAATTAACTTCTTGGGTTCTTAATGCTTGTTGTGGAATCCCGACTGGAGTCAATTGTTTGGTCCATTTTTGCAGCGATTCGTATAACTTTTTAGCAATTCTCGGTTTTTTATTTATTATGTTGTTTTTTTCGTTCGGGTCATTGTCTAGGTCGTAAAGAAAGGCTTTATCTTTTCCTGCCTGCAAATACTTATAATTACCTGAACGAACGGCAGTTTGAGTCCAAAAGCGCCAAAATATTTCGGTGTGTGGCGCACCCTTCTTAAAGTTTGACAAGTAAGGAAGCAAATTGGTCCCATCAAGTATTGGATCAGCAGGCTCCCCTGCCAAAGCTAAACAAGTAGGGGCTATATCAAGCGTAGAGACCGGTTTCTGGTAAATTTTTCCTTTGGGTATGGTGGCACCCGAAATAAAGAAGGGCACCTTTATTCCGCCTTCGCTGAGCATACCTTTTTCACCCAATAAGGGAGTATTCAAAGACCCGTCCCAAATTCCTTTTGCATCATTAATAGGAACATCAGCCATCGTCATACCTAATGGGGCGCCATTATCGCTCGTAAAGATGATCACTGTATTTTCACTTATCCCTTCGGCTTTCAGTAAACTACAGAGCTGCCCAACGCCATCATCGATAGCAGCAATCATTGCCAACGCATAACGCCGTCTTTCTGGCATTGATCCGGGGAATCTTTTAAGGTATTTTTCGGTAGCCTCTAGAGGCACATGTGGGCCATAATAAGGAAGATACAAGAAAAATGGCTTATCCTTGTTCCTCTTTATAAATTGTGAAGCTGCTAGTGTTTGGATATCGATCCTAAATCCGGGCTGATGTATACCCTTTGCTACTGGAGATAGTGTAGTGTCTGTCAGGTTCAGATTGGACCAATAGTTATTCATTTCTCCTGTAAAAAACTCATCAAAGCCCCTGGCTTCCGGCATAAACGGCAGCTTTTTAGCCATAGGGATATTGGTATACCTCCCTTGTTTATTGGGAACCGCATCCGGAATATTGCTTTTTATCCATTTTTCACAAACTTCATTTGGCTCCATATGCCATTTGCCTACCATTCCTGTACGATACCCTGCTTTACGAAGGCGATTAGCCAAGGTAATCTCCTCTAATGGTAAGGGGCCATGGGGTATTTCATCAAGGCCGAATCTTTGCTGGTAACGGCCTGTCAAAAGGCCGGCCCTTGAAGGCGCACACTGAGGAGCAGTAACGTAACCATTTGTAAAGCGGATTCCATTACCAATTAATGAGTCAAGGTGCGGTGTTTGCACATCGTTAACATAACCTTGCTGCCCTAGATCGGCATAACCCAGGTCATCAGCCAAAACAACAATAATATTTGGCTTTTTATATTGCTGTCCTTCTGCAATTGAAGTTATTATCGCAGTCAAACAGAGCAAAATGGTTTTAATGGCAATTTCTATTTTCATATATCAAATTACTAATTTTATAATATCGATCTCGGCACCATGCAAACGTGGATAATTTTCCTCGGATATTTTGGGTGACTGTAGCCGTTCAAGGATTAATAAAAATAAAAAAGCAGTTGGATATTTTTTTAATTTGTTTTAATTATCAATAGTAAAAGTTTAATATATTTTAAATACTTTATTCAATTTGTTACCCAAACAAATTGACTTTTATCACTTTTTCTTGGTTTGTAAATATTTCACCAAATCCAATACCTCATTTTCTTTTAAGGTTTCAAATATTCCAACCGGCATCAATGATGTGGCCATTGTTTCACGCGACTGAATATCAGATTTATTAATATTCGTTGACTCTTTGCCAACTATACGCATGGTCACCTGTCGGTCATTTTCAGATATGATATTGCCAGAGTAAGTACGACCATCCCTCGTTGTAACGACAACTAGCCTGTAATCATCCTGCATTTCACCTGAAGGATTTAGTACATTAAACAAGATATAATCCAAGCTGGAACGGTTGGACCCTGTAAGTTCTGGACCAATATTTCCGCCAGTACCGTACATCTTATGGCATGATCCACAGCTTTGCTTAAATACGGCTTCCCCTTTTACTGCACTGGCAACATTGAGGGCTTTTGGAGTTAATACATTTCGATACTTGATGTACGCTTTTTCGAGTGATTGTTCCTGTTCAATAGCTCCCCAATATTCAATAAATCCGCTTCCCACTACGCGTAAAAGTTGACGTGCGGTATATGCAGGAATATCAGATCTTGGAATAGACCCTTTTTTAAGGGCCTGGGTAAGTTGCACACCATATTTAGGGCGAGATGAAAGGGTTTCAATTGCTCGGCGTTTTTCGAGAACAGTCAATTTATTATAATTAGAAATAATAAGTGCCCCGAAACTCTCCTCATCATAATTTGCAATTGCAGAAATTACATCCACTCGAATAGGAATATCGTTGAACAAATTGGAAATTTCAGGTTTTAACTCAAGCCTTTTTCCTGAGGCGAGTATGTTTAAAGCAGCTTTTCGCTGAGCAACTGTGGAGTTTTTATTTTTTAAAATAGAAAGGTAATTTTGAGAAGCATCTCTATCACCAAAACGCTGGGCTATCTGTGTTGCCAACTTTGGTACTTGCCCTTTCTGCAGCTTAAGTTTTTGATAAACAGAATTCCAGTTTTTAGGTGCTTTAATATCAAACCTATCTTCTAGCCCATCACGCATCCCTTCCAAAATACTGGGCAAATTTTTAGTGCTTTTTTCAATATAACTTACCAATAATTCATGTTCATTTGCATCAATAAGTCTTCTTGCAGTATAATTGGCAATCATATTAAGATTGCAATTTTTTAATAGATCCAACCCTGCCTTTGGATTAGCTTTTACCAAAGGTTCAAGCGCAAACCAAATCATTTTGGGCAAATTATGGTCATCGTTATCTTCACCATGATTTGACAACTCGCCTGCAATTTTCCAGGCAGAAGCTGAATTAATGCGCTGCAAAGCAGAAGCCAAATATAACCTTACAACAGGCGATTTATCTTCCTTAGCCATTTTTACAAATTCAGTTAAAGCAGCTTCCGAAGGCGATTTATCCTCACATAAAAGTTGAATAGCCCAAGACCTTAGGTATTCATCTTTATCCAAAAGCAGATTTTCAAGTTGGTGACTTTCGAAACTATTGGTAACATGTAAACTCCACATGGCCCTTAAACGGTAATCAGGATTGGGATTATTTTTCAGGATATTTTGTAACTCTTCAACAGCAGTTGGGTCAATTTTAGCTTTAGAACCTCGGTTTTGAAGAATTACTCTAGCCCTACGGGAATGCCAATCACTTGTATTCAATTGAAGTGATACCAACTGTCGATCTGATAATTGATTCAAATCGTCGAATCTCCCTTTCCAATTTTGAGCTAAGTTTTGGGTTGGCATCACCCTAAAAATACGACCTGTTTCTCCATTCATAACCTCATTACCACAAATAGAAGCATCATGCCAATCAAGTACATAAAGGCCACCGTCTGGTCCTACTTCCATGCTAAACCCTACCCATTGAGCATTATTGGCCAACAATAATTCGTCGCCATGTTGCGCTTTAAAACCCGAGCCAGATTTCGACAAAATATCGGATAAAATAGCATGCTCGTGAATATTAGCCATGAATATCCTGCCTTTTTGCTCAGCAGGAAAAGCATCCGATTGATAGACTCTTGCTCCACCATGAGCCGAACGATGGCTATGGTCAGCAATGGTACGGATATCACTATATAAATAAGGATTAAAATGTTGCCCACCCTGACGATGGTACACACCACCGGGTATTACATGCCACATGTGAGGTATTACACAAGCTGACATAAACAGTTGTCCTTTTGCATCGTAGTCAATCCCCCATGGATTGCTAAAGCCATGAGCCACCACTTCAAACAAATCTTTGGTAGGATGGTATCTCCATACGCCTCCATTGATATCAACGCCTTCCCCTTTTAAAATATCTTCTGGAAATGGGTCATTCTGTTTATAAATTTTCCCTTTCCCTGCTGGCTTTCGAATTTTAGAGGGTGTAGCAAAGCCTTGTAAGCCATATAGCCATCCATCTGGACCCCAATGAAGACTATTTAATGTTTCATGCCTATCGCGAATACCCCAACCAGTTAATCTTACTTCGATATCTGCAGTATCAGCAATGTCATCATGATTTTTGTCGGGCACAAAAAGTAAATTGGGTGGTGCTCCCAAAAATAAGCCATCAAAACCAACTGATATAGCAGCTGGAAAAGCTATTCCCTCCAGAAAAACTTTTTTTGAGTCCGCAATTCCATCATGATTGGTGTCTTCAATAATTAAAATTCGGCTGTTACCTGCTTTCGAAAAACCAAAACCACGCGACTCATAATCCCGATTCTCTGCTACCCAAAGACGACCTCGGTCATCCCAACAAAAAGCCATAGGTTGGGTAATCATTGGCTCAGCAGCCCAAGTATTCACTTTAAATCCATCTTTCATGGTCATGGCTGCAGCAGCTTCAGTAGGATTTAAAAACTTAGCATCACGACCTTCTTGCTGTGCAACACCCCAAAGTGAAACAGCCATAGACGACTGTCCACTAAAATTAGCCCACAAGTTATTTTTTTCTAAATCGGTAAGTTCACCTGTGTAAACTATTAGCTCATGTTTAATAGTCTCAATTTTCCCTTTTTTTATTTTCCAATCTGCCTTTTTTGCACGAGCAACTCCAATTCCCAATTGACCATCAACGCGCCAGTTTTGAGGAAATCCATTATTTTCTGGATGATCAAAAACAGCGATATGGGCACGGTCTTTTCTGCCATCTATCTTCATTCCTACATCTACCCAATTAGAGCGTTGACCTTCAGCTTTTTCATTTTTCTGTCGGGCTCCATTCAAAACTTCTCCTTCAGTGCCTACTTTCCATGGCATGCGAATAAATAGTCCACCATAATCATATTTTCCAATGGTAATATCTGTTACTGCTTCTCCTGTCCATACCAAATCGAGGAAATATTTTCCATTTTCTTCGCGCATTGTCCAAGTTTGGGTTTCAATTAATACAGGCTCCCCTTTCTCGTCTAGTAAATCATAAACGGTCTCCCATTTTACTTCGTTACCCGCATTTTTAATCACTTTGGCGCTGGATTTTCTCCAATAATCCCCCTCTGGGTGGTGAAAATAATCACGCCCATTTACACGGGTATAACCCCAATAAATTCCAGTTTGGTGTTTATGATGGCCCGGACTATAATCAGTCAAAATTCCATTACCATCAGGAGCCACTATCGGATGAAGGAAAGGCCGAAAATTATCCTTAGCAACCTGGGTTAAAATAGGCGTTTTCCCGTTTTTTCGAAAAATGGAAATCGTGCTTGATTTATCATCCTGAATAATTTTAAGGCTTGTTATTTTTGATTGACCGGATGGGGGCTTACTATTTTGTGCGATAACAAAATTGTTAATTGCAAAAATTATTATCGAGCAACCCAGGACTAAATATTTCATAACTATAATTTAATTAATAATAAACGTTTCAAAAATTTAAAAACCTATTTGATTTCCTTTAACATCATATTGCGGTATTCTACTTTCATTGGCGGTCCCACATGCACTTGTACGCCAATTAAGCCAGCTGATTTTGCGTTAACAGGATCATTGTCTGTTACATCACTCATTAAAACGCCATTGATATAATGCTGTAAGCGATTTCCCTTTGCCACTATACGACAGGTATTCCAATCACCAGATGTATTTTTTGTCAGCAATTCTTCTGGCGTTCCCAATGAACCAGTTACGGTGCGTTCCATCCATGCATTGTTTTTAATATGCGCTTTAAGCGAATCGCTTGAATTTGCCAATAAATTTACTGTTACTATTTCGCCCCGGTAAGCCAGGGTTGTTCTTGCTCTTTCTTCATAATTTTGACCAGTATATCGATTAGCACCATCAATATCTGCTTGGTAACCTTTCAATGCATGGGTTACATCTTTAAGGGCTACACTGCGGTAATTAATTCCACTATTGCCCGCCTTGGTGATTTTAAATTCGACCATGAGTTCAAAATCAGCTGGAGTACCGCCTTGCCAAATAATAAATGAATTGGCCTTTAATAAAGTGGCAGGAGTAATTTCACCAACCAAATTGCCATTTTCAACCCGCCAATAAGTAGGGTCTCCTTCCCAACTGGTAAGGGTTTTACCATCAAACATTTTTACAAACCCCGTTTTATGTTTAGCACGCTGGGCAAAAACATGTAAGCTATTCATCATAAATAAGCTCATCATTACACCTAATTGCATCAGGTTAAAAAATAATTTTTGTTTCATTGCATTATATTTTTAACTCAGTAAAGGGTGACTGCAACTGATACAATCGTTAGATTCAAGTAAGATTTAAAGTTTGTACTTACTAAAAAGCAACACACCATATTGATTTGTCGTCAAAAAATTAATCCCCATTTATTATACTATCTCCATGCTGGAAGCTGACCAATACCGGGAAGTCTCCGAGCTTCTGAATCCGGAATTGGGAGAACAAGATACTTGTCAGAGATTGCATTTCGTGTAGTTGAAATTGCTATCCTTTGGTAAGAGAAAATCCCATTGTCTGTACCATTGCTACTGGTAATTCTCAACCCAGAGATAGGACCATTGGTAGAATTAAGGATTTTCCATCTGCGTTGATCATAGAAACGGTGATCTTCAAAACAAAATTCAACCCGTCTTTCGTTTCGAATACGTTGTCTTACAAAATCCTGTGTTTTTACAAAACCCGGTACAGTTGCAAGACCAGGTTGGCCTGCTCTTAGACGGATTACATTCAAAGCAGCGATAGCGCCATCCAGATTATTTACTTCACACAGCGCTTCAGCCTGATTCAAATAAACTTCAGCCAATCTGAAATAAATTTTGTTTGAGTTAGTACCACCTGTGGTAGTTCCCCAGTATGAAGCTGAACGATATTTTTTACTGTAATAACCGGTACTGCTTTGACGTACATCTGTTATTAACTGTGAGGAAGGATTTATATTGAATCCAGTACCTGTTTTACCAAGATAAGTATAGATAACAAGATCAGGCCCTGTTGCCAGCTGTCCTTTGAATTTTCCGTAGGTAGCCTTATTGAAAATTACTGCTGATTGAAGCCGTAAATCGCGCCCTGCATAAGGATTTGAACCTGCATTCTCATTGTAGGGGCTGTTAAATGTCACCGTTGAATGATCAGCACTGGTATAAGAGGCCACAGGCAAAGCACCGCTGGTCATTTCAAAGCAGTCAACAAGTTCTTGGGTGGGTACAGTACCACAATTGGTAGATTGTGTTGCTGATCCCAACGCTTTCAGATCAATCCCATTGCTATTGTTCAGCACTGCCGCATCATTTAATGATGACCTCAGGATTACCTCAGGATTAGCCCCGATAACATCCTGCGTAAAAAGATCGGCATACGAAGCCATTGGAGTTAAACTGTATCTTGAACCTAATGCAGTGATACAGGCCTGTGCGGCGTCTGCTGCCCTTTGCCATTTTACCTGATCGGCTGAAGGATTATTCAACAAACTGGCATTGAAGAGTAACACATTTGATTTAAGTGAATAAGCAACGGCAAGGTTAACCCTGGAAAAATCCGATGAATTTGACCACTTCATTGGCAATGCACCACTGGCAATTACTTCATCACATTCTTTGGCAATTCGGGTTGATATCGCATCGTAAGTTGGCCGTGTTAGTGTAGCCCATCCGGTGTAATCCGTTTCAAATGGTTGATCAATAAACGGCAAAGGTCCAAAATTTTTGATAAGCATAAAATGATACCAAGCCCTGATCAATTTAACCTCATCTATATACCTCTGTAAATCAGTAGAACTAATTAGTGCTTTATCAACTTCTGATTGCGGTATGTAAATCAAGGCAATATTACACTTTCTGATTCCGGTCCAGCAGGCAGTCCATATTGCATTGGCAAACAGGTTGTTTATAGGAGTCAACAATCCATTTTGCCAGTCCGAAACTGTTCCTGCCCTGAAACCATCATCAGTATATGCATCCAATAACTGACCTGAACTCTGACCTGAAAATGATGTATTCAATTGTTGGTAACAACCAGCTGCAAATCCAGCGATTGCAGACGGTTTATCCAATAATTGGTTAAGGAGTACCTTATCGGTTGGCAAAGGATCTAAAACTTTAACACAACCAGCGAGAGTTAAAAGTAAAAGGAAAACCCCCGATTTCAAATGCAAAATATTTTTTCTTTTCATTGTTTTGAGTTTTTAGATCTAAAATTTTACGCTTACACCAAAATTATAGGCTTTTAGAACAGGATAAGTGGTATTGCCTGCACTAGCTTCAGGGTCGAAATCATCTGTTGGTAGCTTGTCCCACACGAAAAGATTCAATCCATTGGCATAGAATCGGATTGAGCTGGCATCAATAATTTTAGCTATTTTTTGAGGCAGGCTGTATCCAATCTCAATATTTCTCAAACGAAGATATGAGCCGTCGTTAATCCAGTAGTCACTCATAATGTTATTGGTTGAATTAGTTCCAAGACGAGGATAAACAATAGGTCCGCCGGTTCCAACTTTATCAGGAGTCCAGGCATTTTTCATGTATTCAGTGAAATTATCCTGGTTTGACCATCTACCGAAACCATTAAGATAAATATTGCGACGGGCAGAGCCATTAAAAAACATATTCATATCGAACCCTTTGTAATTAACCTGTGTATTAAAACCAAAGGAGATATCTGGAGCCTGCCCCTCCCCAAGTGGAGCCTGGTCCCTTTGGTCAATAATACCATCTCTGTTTAAATCGACGTATTTGATATCGCCGGGAATAGGCTTCCCCCCAAGTGCAGATTGATTGGGCCAGGCATTAATCTCATCTTGCGTATTGAATAAGCCGGCTGTTTTGTATCCCCAGAATTGATTAATCGAATACCCTTGTTGCCGGTATTTATAAGCAAACGTTGAATCATTGGCAAATTCAGCCATAAATCCCCGCTTATTGTGGCTATATGACATATTACTGCCCACACTTACAGACAGATCATTGTTAATTTTTTTGTTGTACCCAATAGCTACTTCAAATCCTTTATTTGTATTATCACCAAGGTTAGCAGGTGGAAGCTGCCCCGTAGTAAGACCCATAAATCCAGTTGGAATTATCGCTATGCCGTTAACGACGATGTCAGTGTTTTTGTTATAGAAGAGATCCGCTTGAAAAGTAAGAGATTTAAAAAACGTTGCTTCTACCCCGATATTATATTTGGTCGAAGTTTCCCAACTGATATTTGGATTCCCCACCTTAACCTCATTCCCATTAGCATCCCATGATGAAAGGAAAAGGTATTGGTTAGTCGCCGAATAATCATAAACAGTATTCCCGCTTTGACCTGCCGAAGCACGCAATTTTAAAAATGAAATGGTCTTTGAGGTGTTGAGAAATTTTTCCTCAGAGAGTACCCATCCAAGAGACAATGAGGGGAATAACCCAAACCTTTTCCCTTTTACAAACTGTTCATTTCCCTGATAAGAAGCATTGGCCTCTACAAAATAACGGTTATCATATGCATACGTAAAACGACTAGCTAAATTCAAGTAGTTCGAAGGCAATAAAGTCTGCGATTGCTGCATATATCTTTCTCCCAACAACATGCCCGTCACGCTGTGTTTACCAAAATCACGGTTATAATTCAACATCGCCCTCATGTCATACATGTAATAAAAAGAGGTATTTTGTCCATCACTAAGGCCTGAATTGGTTGACCCTGGAACTGTGGCATATCCCAATGAATCCACTCCACTACGCGCTTTAAGTGTTACCACTTCCCATGTTTGATATGACCTGCTTCGGAGTTGCATATTGGATGAATTGATATCAAAAGCGAATTGACCTGTTGCAGATAACCCCGGTAAAAGTTTATCGAGTTTTTGACGAAATCCAAAAGTATTGCTAAGCCTGGTAATTGTTTCCCGTTTGTATCCGGTTCTATTCATCATCCCATAGATTGATTGGGTATTTGAATTAGTCATCTTGCTACGGTTAATCAACACTTCACCGGTTGGTGTAAGGTTATTGAAAGCATTATTGGGCGTTAGGTAGAGTTTGTTTATCAAATCGTTCCATCCAAGACCTGCTCCGACAAATGGTGCATTGATATTCTGAATGTATCCGCCTACATTAAGCCATGCCTCTAAATTTGGGTTCAATGACACTTCCAAATTGTTTCGGAAATTGAACCGCTTGGTAGAAGATGCAGCATCATAGCTGTATTTTGGAAAATCTTCATTGGCAAAAATTGATCCCTGCGAAGTGAACCCTAACGAGGTGAAATAGCGCATAAGTTTATTACCTCCCTGCAAGGTAACATTCACACGATCCACTTTCATATAATCATTCAGGAATTCGGAGATCATATTTCGATTAGGGTAGAATTGCGTTGAATCTCCACGCTGATAATGTTGAATATCAGCATCAGTGTAAAAACCCGTTGGGCCCGAAGTTATAGGAGCACTGCCTTGTGCATCAGCATAGAGCGTGTCGTTGGCCCTGCGTTGATTAAACATCTTTGCATAATCGTAAGCCGAAACAGTATGGGGTAAACGTGTAGGTGACGCCAAAGTATGATCGATAGAGACATTAATTTTTGTTTTTCCTACTAAACCTTTCTTCGTTGTGATGATGATTACACCGGCTGAACCACGCATTCCGTAAATAGAGGTAGCTGCAGCGTCTTTTAATATTGTCACACTTTCCACTTCGTTGAGATCTACACCGGTAATGTAACGCTCCACACCATCTACATAATAAATGGTTCCATTGCTGTTGGGAGAGTTGTATCCCCTCACATGTGAGTCGAAGCTCTCTCTCCCGGGTTCTCCATCAGTTTCAATCACGCGTAAACCCGGAAGCTTTCCTTGTAAGGCTATCAGTAAACTGGTCGCCCTGGTTGCAACCAATTCGTCACCCGAAATAGTATAAGTAGAAGCAGTTACACTGTGTTTAGACTGTTCTCCATAAGCAACAGGTTGATATATTGTTTTTTCCATGACAATCACAGCATTATTTTGTGCTTTGACATAATTACTGTGTGATTTGTTGTAACCCGGAAGTACAAACGATAAAGAAGCAGGAAGTTTATTTACGCTTAATATAAAATTTCCTTTTTGATCGGTTTCAGCCGAGACCGGATTCCCAGTCTGAGTAATAATTACTCCGGATAATATAGCTCCGTTGTTGTCAGTTACTTTCCCTGAAATAAGCTGCTGAGCCTGTGCATACAACGAGCCAACAACAACACAACAAAGCAGTAAAATGTATCGTTTTAATAATTTTTTCATACTAATATTTTAATAACTTATAATTTCTTTCGTAATACATCATATTACCATGCTGCCGGTTGGGTAATACCTGGTAGTAAGTTCTTATCGGCTAAAGGAATAGGCAACACTTTGTATTTCTCGTTATGGCAAGCCCACACATAAGGACACTTTAAACGTGTATAGGTATATTTGGCGCCCACTTTTTGAGGAAGAATAAAACTTACAATGTTGTTATTGACATCACTGATTAAATTCCATCTTCTTACATCGTAGAATCGGCTATCTTCAAGTACCAGTTCGACCCTGCGTTCATTGTAGATCCGTTTCATCAGCCATTGCAAATTACCTGCCTGATAGCCCGGAACGTTTTTTATAGAAGGTTGTCCTGCACGCAGACGGGTCTTATCCAATGCATTGCAAGCCTCTTCGAAACGTCCGGCACCACATAAAGCCTCTGCATAGTTGAGCCAAATTTCGGCAATACGCATTGCCACGGTAAATTGAGATACTCTTCCACCCCCACCAGTTCTACCATACCAGATTGGATCGCGGTCTTTTTTAAAGTAATAGCCTGTGGAGGTTTTCGTTCCAACACCGGATGTAGTATTTCCATTGGTACCGGTACCTGGGCAACCCAGAAAAGTAAATACATTAATCGGTCCCATATCGTAAGACTCGCCAAAATAACTTCCATTATAGGCAATATCTTTTGCCAAACGTGCATCTCTGTTCGCATAGGGATTATTCGCATCATCGTAACCGGCAGCAATCGCTTCGGGGGTAAATGTCGGTTTAGCATGCGTTGCATCATAATTCTGAATAACCATTGCACCATTCTTCATCTCGTAGCAATCCACAATCTCCTGAGATGGCGTCTCCCCACATTTGTTAGGAACAGTAAGGCTTACCTGCGGAACAGTAGCCGTAAGGTTCATCCCCGCTACAACACTATATTGCCCAATGGGTGATCGTCCTCTCCAGATAACTTCATTGCCTTCCACATTAGCAGTCATAGGGGCAATGTACATAGACTTCATATTGCTAAAAGGCTCCAGCGTAAAGGCATTCAAATCAAGCATCTGTTTTGCAGCTGCCGCTGCTTCTTCATATTTCACCTTGTCTCCCGAGGGATTGTACAATGGACTGGCATTAAATAACAAAACACGTGATTTTAGTCCATATACATAAGCAAGCGGCATCCTGAATTTATCATTTGTATTGGTTGGGTCTCGTTTGAGTGGTATAATTTTACGGTCAATAACCCCTTGCAAGTCAGCAGCAATCTTTTTTGCTGCTTCATCAAAGGTGGGCCTTTTCAAATCTTTCCAGCCAGTGAAATCAGTTTGAAACGATGTTTCCAAAAAAGGCAGCGGGCCATACATGCTGATTAACTTGATTTGATAATATGCCCTGCATGCAATCGCCTCATCCTTCATCAGGTCTCTTTCAGATTGTGGCATCAGGTCTAATGGAGCAGTAATATTCTTTATATTATCGAGAAAAATATTACACTGACGGATGGCGCCCCAATATCTACCCCAAAAGCCTGCGGTGTTATTCATATATGGATTATTGGTTACGCCTTCATTTGCACACCATACTGCAGCATTTGATGGCGTCAATGATCCTGAAAGCCACGTTCCTACACTCTGGCCTTGTGGGTCAAAACAATTATCGGTAAGCGTTTCTTCAGTTGACCAAAACCAAAGGTACATTCGATTGGCAGGGATACCTGCATAACAAGATTGAAACATTCCCCGAACCATGTTAGGATCAGCCAACTCCTGGGCAAGTGTCATCCTTGAATCGGAGGTACGCTCTAATGCTTGATCTAAACTCTTCCGGCAACTTGTCCCCAGTATGAGTAAAAGAAACAAGCCTGGGAGGAGGTGTATAATTTTATTTATTTTTTTCATAATATCTGTATTTATAAATATTGGGTTAACCTGTTACATTAAAAAGAAACATTAACACCTAGATTGAAATTTTTATATATCGGATGGTTAAGCGAACTGGAAACTTCCGGATCTAGAATCTTAAATGGCATGTTACTGAATGTAAACATGTTTAACGCATTAAAATAGACCCTTAAATCTGACATCCCGATTTTTGAACTCAACTTCTTAGGAATGGTATAACCCAATTCAACATTCTTAACACGCATAAACCATAAATTAATTTCCCAATAGTCACTTATTTGTTTGCTAACTGTATTCCCATCGGTATGTATTCTTGGATAACGTATATCACCACCATTGGCTGCTTTTTCTGGTGTCCAAGCATATAAATTAGGGGTATAATAATTTTTCATCGAAATATTATTTATACCATTAAATTGATTACCACTATAATCCCAAATACCACGTCCTCGGAAATCATAGTTATAATTGGTTACACCCTGCAGCATAACACTCATGTCAAATCCCTTGTACTCAGCGTTAATGGTAAAGGAAAAACTCAATTCGGGAACAAGTGGGTATTTCATTGGCATCAAGTCTTTCACGTCAATTTTGCCATCTTTATTTAAATCAGCATATTTTAAATCCCCAGGAATCACTACTGACCCAAGCCCTGCATGGCTTGGAGATGCATCGATATCTGCCTGATCTTTAAAATAACCCAGATTTTTGTATCCAAAAACCGTTCCTACTGGATACCCCTCTATTTGATTACGGTAAGCAAATGTAGAATCGAAAGCTACCACATTGGCCTTTAAAACTTTGTTTCTGGCATAGGAGGTACTGAAATTGGTCCTGAGGAAGAGATCTTTATTTACTTTTTTCTGGTAGGACAATGTTGCTTCAAAGCCCTTGTTTTCCATCACACCGTTATTGGTAGGAGGCAAGTTTAATTGACCAAACATAAAAGCAGGTAATAGCGATCTGGTAATCAGGATACTATTTCGCTTTTCGTAGAACAGATCGAAATCAAATCCAAATCCCTTTAACAACTTGCTTTCAAATCCAAAGTTGTACTTATTCGCAACTTCCCAACCTACATTGGGATTGGGCACGCTGTTTTGGTAAACAAAAGTAGGAAGGCCAGGGATGGCCGTTATTCCATTAAAATATCCGCCTGAGCCCTGAGTCCAGTCATCAAGATACAAAAAACGTGATCCCGAAATCTGATCATTTCCTACCTGACCATAAGAGGCACGAATTTTGAGCAATTGGATAGCTTTTGATGATTTCATAAAATCCTCCTCACTGATCACCCATCCTGCGGAAAATGAAGGGAAAAAACCAAACCTTTTCCCAGGTGCAAATTGTTCCGATCCGTTATATCCAAAGTTTACTTCGCCAAGATAGCGGCTGTCATAATCATATGTTAAGCGCCCTACTAAGCCTATGTAATTATAAGGAACCTGGGCATCTATTATTCTTTGATTCTCATTAAACAGAAACATTCCTGTAACTGCATGTTTGCCAAAGCTGTTATTGTAATTCAATGAAGCCTGCAGGTCATAATTAAGTGAAAGGGACTGAGCCAATACACTCGAAAGTCCCGTCTCGGCTCGACCGGAACCAAGCACATACGTAACGGTATCTTTTCCGGCAGGGGTTTTCCCAAGGATAGCATTATAAGTTGAAAAGGTGCGTTTATAACCACGAATATGAGTGGCCAAGGGATCGTAAGAAAGAACTGCGCGTGCTGTAAGTCCGTTGGTTAGAAAATTTAATTTTTGCTCAAGCCCAACGGTACTGTTAATCGAGTTGGTAGTGGTAATCCGAAAGCCTCCTCTGTTCAACATCCCGTAGGGTGCCTGCTCACCTCTTAAATCATATCCGTTTGGCGCGTTGTCCGCGCCAATTACTGAAGGCAAATCGAGCATATTAGCCAAAAGTAAATAATAAAAATCTCCAGTTGTACCGTTTGAGCCAGCAGAAAAAAGCATCGGGTCATTTTTATCCTGCAGATAACCTGCTAAGTTCACCCATGCTTTTAGGGATTTGGTGATTTTCATATCGAGATTAGCGCGATAAGTAAAACGGTTTAAGTATTGCGCATTGTCATAATTATATTCCGGGTTTCGTTCGGTCTTAAAAGGACCACCTTGGTGCAGATATCCAACACTTGCAAAATATTTTGTAGTCTCGTTCCCCCCTCTTATGTTAACTTGATTAGTTTGCATAGGAGTATATTTATTCATAAATTCTTTATACCAATTTCTATCTACATAATATTCAGGGAGACTACCATCTTTGTAGTGTTGTAAGATTTCCGGCGTGAATGGTAAGGTGGAAGTTGCGTCATTCATGCGCACTACCTGATTCCGAAGAGCCATAAAGTCATTGGCATTCACAGGAGTGGGTAGAAAAGTAAGCGCCTGTAAGGAGTAGTTTGTATTTGCAGTAACCTGAGTTTTTCCACTAAGTCCTTTCTTGGTTGTAACAATGATTACTCCATTGGCACCACGAACCCCATAAACTGCAGTCGCGGAGGCATCTTTTAGAATGGAGATCGATTCAACATCGTAAGCGCTTATTGAAAACAGCTCTCTTGGAACACCATCAACAATTATCAAAGGAGATGAGTTATTCAGCGTAGCCTGCCCTCGGATAAATGTCTGAAGAGACTCCTTACCAAGCTGTCCATCTTTTTGCATAATGGTCAAGCCTGGCAACTTTCCTGCCAGTCCAACAGTAAGGTTGGCAGAAGAAGTACGAACGATCTCTGCTGAATTAATCGTCGATATAGCAGCCACAACACTTGTCTTTTTCTGTGTCCCGTAACCCACCACAACCACTTCACCCATATCTGAATTTTTCGCTACCAACACTATATTTCCGGCACTATTTTCATTGTCTATCTTTATTTGCATTTCTTCGTGTCCAACTAATGAATAAACAAGGGTAGCCCCTTTTGACACCTTAATTGAATACATTCCTTTTTCATTCGAAGTAGCGACACTAGTACTCCCCTTAACAAGTACAGTTACCCCTTCCAAAGGAATATTTTTTTCGGATGAAATAATTCCTTTAACAGTTATTACTTGTTGGGCAAATGAAAAAGAAAACATAAAGAGAAAGAAAAGGAAAAGAATTGACCTTTTTTTCTGATGTAATTGCAAAAGCTTTTTTTTAAGCATAGCACTAATTTTAGTTTTTTGAAAGTGATACAATCGTTAAAATCTAATAAGATTTAAAATGAGCTTGGAAAAGATATAAGTTGAATTTATATCATAACTTTTGAAGTTATAAAGGTATTTTCTTGTCGGTATCCTGCCCTGTATGCATGTATGCAAGACATTAAATTTAAAATTTTGTCAGTTTAGACTTTTATTACCCCCTGCATACTATATTTCGTAAACACAGTCTTTCTCCTTCGGCATTTAGACGGTGGAAAGAGAGTTTTAATGGTAATGGAGGATTTCAAATCAAATCCTACATTTGTGTATAGACATCAAATATATCAAATATCCACGGGCTCAGAGAAATTCACTGCATCTAACTGTAATTGACGCATACAGTAGAAAGGTATTAAATCACATGTTTCGGTTCAACATTAAAAAAGTTGTTGAACGTTTTGAATTTGAATCCATCTACCATGCGCAGATGATTTTTAACCGCGAGTACGACAATTTGTCCAAAAACTGACAATTGAATGAAATAAAATATTAGCCTCCATGTTTTTTTCATTTTGTTTTTTATACACTTTTAAAACCAACTCTTATTTGTTTAAATATTAATAATGCCCTCATTTTCTTATAGTACCTGTAAATAGCACTTCTTTCCAATCGGTTATTCCTATTACACTTTTATAGGGATCAAAAACATGGTTTTCATCTTTTGTATCCGCCGCTTTAAAAGCATGCCATACAGGTTTAACTCCACCGGGCGACTGTTCATCGTCCGGGAAACGGCGAAGTCCGATCCTCAAGCCTCCTTCTCCTCGGTTATCATACCAATTGTGCCATTGAAAACCATCAATACCATCCAAAACAGCCATCTTTTTCCATGTGTACGCAAATCCTGCTGCCTGTTCTTTCAAATCTTGTTCCGAATAGGTTTTTGAATTAGTGCCATTTTCAGAAAGCCATAAAGTTCTTTTGGTTTTTCCTTTGTACAAAACTTCAGGTAGTTTAATCCATGCATTTAATACTTCCAGATTTTTAAATGTGATTTTCGGAGAATTAAAGGTATAATCAACTTGTTTATCCAACCAGGTTTTTGGCTCATCTAGTGACTGTGGATAAGGATGATGCGCCATAGCCCATTCAAAATCACCCTCAGATTTCCCGTACTGAATTAAGATTTCCATTAAATCCTTTGAAGGATAAAATCTTGGATGTGAGGTCCAGCCCCAATAATGAGTAAGTGTAATAAAAACTTCAGCGTGCGGATTGTATTTTCTAGCAATTGCATAGCATAAACGCATTGACTTAATATAGGTATCCATAAAAATAGAAGCGGTTTTTTCGCCCATATTGGTCCACTCCCAACCTGCATCCACTTCGTTGTGCATGATCCAATGATTCAAACGCCCATACTTTTTATCAGGCCTACTATATCGGCTCGCTAAAAAATCAAGTGCAGCAGCATAGCAATCCACGCTTTCAGGATTGGTCATATTAGGCATACTGTAAATACCTGCAGGATCCATGTCGGGATGCTGCAGTAATTTTCCAATTAGCGGATCGGGACATTTTTCAGCCTTGTCTATCAGCAAAATCCCTGCAGTAACTATACCTTTTCGGGCCGTGAGTAAAAATGTGGAATCAAATTGTGCAACTTCCTTTTCCCTAAAATAATATGATTTGCCATTATACATATGTTCAATTCTGCCTGGTGCTGGCGAAGTAAACATAAATTTAGTAAACCAAATATTCACGGTAGCACTGGTAATGCCCAGATCATCCAAATCACTTGTATGTCCTCGATTGGTGCTAAATCCACCGATTCCTTTTCGGCCTTTTGCCACCTCTTTAGGCAAATCGTATAATGATTTAATCTCATCCGGGTAATGAGCATGTGACATTAGGTGATAACCATTGTCAGTTTTTTGGGCTATCACCCATTTCGACAGTAACCGATCATACAGAATGCCATTTCGCTTTACATATCGCTTAATTTTTTCCTGAAATAAATTGCTTTTAATTAATATCGAATCTTCAAAATGCACTTCTTCAGTTACATCTTGGTAAGGCGCCACTTCGCATAAATAGTATGCCTCATTAGACGCTTTGTTACCTGTAACAATAATTTCGGTGTCCTCAACTTTTACACCCAAAATTTTAGCAGCAAAATTTTTTGATAAATAATCTTTTAACCTTATCTCCATTTTAGCTTCTTTCATAACCTTTTCCTCCCGTTTTGCCGCTACGGATATTTCTCTTTCAGACATTGGCCTTAGAAGTAGGTTTCGGATATGAATTTCAACACCTGCCTTATTACCAAAATCTATTCTTAGTCTATCGCCAACCTTACCCCATGTTCTAAGGTCAGTACTTAAATCAATTGTATACCCTACCCAACCTTCAGCCAATCCAAAGTTGCGAACCATTTTTGTTCGTTTTTCACTTGCGGGTACGCCAAAATATATTTGAAAAATATCCAGTCCTTTTGGGCAGAAATATTCGAATGATAAAATGACTGACGCACTACCAATCGACGTTTTCAAAAATTTTGTATAAATCCAGGGGTCTTTGCCGATTGTTTTAATTTCAACTTCTTGTTGAGAAAGCTGAATTGCATGCATATCATGTACACTATCCGTTTCCAGCTCAAGGGAGAAGTTAGTATAATTCTCTGTCTGTTGCGCCCACCCGGGAACAGTAACAAAAAGCAACAAAATAAAAAACAGCTTTTTCATATGTAAATATTTATGCAAGTCAATAATTTTATTTTCGTCCATTAATTTATTGTGATTCGTAACCATAACTATCCTGTACTACCTGCATAGGGCATTGCCTACCCTTAACTGATATCTAATACCTTGAAAACATCTCAGGATTTTTTACCTGCCCAAAATGAAGTTCGATTTGAGCAGCACTCCAAAACGAATTTCTGGTAAATATCGATTGTTGGACCCACAAAAAGCAGCTATTGCCTATTTCGAAAACAATTGCATTCAGCAGACCAGATTAATAATTAAAAATTAAAATCTAATGGCTAAATTTATTTTAAACTATAAGTTACCGATTTACAAAGATTCACGAAATGTAATCCGAAATGGAATGGCAATTTGCTCTTTCGAATTCGACATTACCAATTGTGC
>CAMDWC010000013.1 GCA_945878825.1 Haliscomenobacter hydrossis DSM 1100 | reverse complement strand
GAAAGTGGCCCGCGAACACCATGATATTCATTTTCAAAATTCTTGTTTTGCTCTGATTTTTTAAAATAAGGCAAAAGATCTTTGTAACCCCAGCCAGCATTGCCCCATTTTGACCAATCGTTATAATCTTCTGCATTTCCTCTGATGTATGCCATGCAATTAACAGCACTTGAACCACCCATCAACTTTCCTCTTGGTTGATACATTTTTCTATTATTCACCATTTTCTGAGGAACAGTATGAAAATTCCAGTTATGGCTTGAAAAATGTAATTTAGAGTAAGCTGCAGGAATTTTAACATTCATTGGTTGCAATGACGCACCTGCCTCCACCAATAATACGTTACAATTAGGATTTTCGGAGAGTCTATTGGCAAGCACACAACCAGCAGAACCTGCACCTATAATAATAAAATCAGGAGAATTCGAATGAGCCATAACCGATATTTACAGATTATGCCTTTAAATTAGTCATTTTTCTTTAAACTACTTAAAAAATCTGAAAATGATTCAAATTCCTTTCTGTAGCTGACACCAGCGCCAAACCGTAATCGTCTTCCAGAAAAATCAGGCTGTAATTTTTGATATACTCTAAATTTCAAACTTTTATCTTTACTCAGATCATACTCGACGACTACATCATTACCAAGAAAAGTAGTAGATTCCGAGGAGCCTCCAAAAAAATTATTATCCAGATTGCCTCCAACCATAACGGTAAGTCTATCATTAAACAAACTTTGTTTTAAACTCACCTGAAGCTCATTTCCCGCCTTAAAATCGGTAATTCCAAAATTTGGATTTCGATTATATGCGATATCAAAATTTGTACCAGAGGCGACATCACCTTTACCTATAAGATTAGCAATTAACTGATTAATTATAAGAGAAAATTGATTAGAAACAAATTCACTCACTGTATTATATACGATAGCTGTCTCTGACATTGAAAATACAGCGGGTAAGAACTGACCCGCTACAATTAATCCAAACACCTGTTTATTGAGCTCATTTATATCCTGTCTCAAAATAATCAGTTTGCTATCTACATAATTTTTAAGTGCGCCTTGCAGTGCCGGAAAAGCGAGATCAAAAGCGATTTTGGGTTTAAACAAGTCCCCCTGTAATTTCAAAATCAGTGTGATCGGGGTATTTTGTGAGGCTTCACTTTTTACATTTTGATTGGCTGTGACAAGATATTCCTGAATTAAAATACTGGTTGAAGCATTAATGTCATCATAAGTAGCTTCAATATTAACGGAAGCTTTATAGGGATCACCATTCCATGAAATAATTCCTCTTGGTCTAAGTTTAAAATTTTTATTGATAGCTAAATAAGTAAATAAATAGGATCCATCATCTATTGAAATATCTCCAAACATTTTAAAAGGCTCATTTCTCATAACGCTCAAACGAACCCCTCCTCTACCTGTAACTTTAAGAATGTCACCTGTTTGTTCATTAAAAACCATTTCGAGAACTGCACCTGTTTTCGCCTCTAAATCCATATCAAAACTTAAACCTCTTAAAATAGGCTTTGCCTTAATTGATACATTTTCGCTGCCATCTTTCTGTTTATTGACGAATCTGACATTTTTTATATTCTGTGTTACTGTAGCACTACTTATGGGAATTATTAGTCTGGTACTATCTGATACGGAGGCTTTAACATAAATATCAGTTAATTTGAACGACCCACTGAACACAATATCACCTGTTCCAATGGCCTGACCATAAAAAGTAAGATTATCCCCCTTTTGCGTGTCCAGGCATAGAAACCTTTTGGAACTGAGCTTAGCTTTAAAGCCAAACTTTTTGAGATAATCATGACTTACGCCTCCAGTAATTTGAGCGGTATGATTGTATTTATCATATAAAACACCTCCCGTTAAATCAAATAATTGGTTATTTACCGGAACAGTAGTTGCCTTATATGTATATCTTGTTTTTAAATAATCAACATTAACGCCACCCTCCGAAAGAAAAACAGTGCCAGCTGTGTTAAGTTTTGGAAATTTACCATCAAAATGTATGTCCGCATCAAATTTTCCTTCAATATTACTGAGAACACCTTCTAAAAAATAAGCAGCGATATTATTTGGAAAATTATATGCATTTAATTGAAGATCAAAATATCCTTTTTGTTTTTCTTTGGTAAAATCAAATTCCTTTAAATTATAAGATGCACTTAAATAGAAGGCAGCATTCCCTTTTGTTAAAGAAAATTGAGCACTTACAGGGTGATTTTCCGACTTTCTCTGTGCAGTAAAACTTAGATTACCCCAATCTTTTTTGTTAATTAATAGCGCATCAGAGGTTGCTTTTAATGTCATATTTTTAAACCCCTTCCAATCTTCAAATGTAAAATTTGCATTGAGTTTACCAGAAAATTTAGGGGTTAATTTAATTAATGAATCAATTCTTGACAAGGCCAAATTTTTCAATAAAACCTTTAATCCTTTATTTTTAAATCTATCCATTCTCAATTCCTGCTCTCCTGAAGAAAAATTCATATTTTGGATTTCATAAGTATCTGAGGATAAAAGCAATAAATTTTGTGGATTTACTTTCCATTTACCTGCAAAAAATCTAAAAGATTTTGATCCAAATTTTAGCGCTATTTTTTCGTTATTTACCGAGAAAATTTTGCCATTTAATTCTAACAAAGCCGAGGTCAATTTTGAGTCTGAGCCAAGTCTGGTTTGAAAATTAATTTCGTCATTTTTCAAGCTACTTAAAAAAACAAATGGTGGTAATTCTTCTTGGTCACCCAGTTTTATCCCATCGAAAGAAACATCAAAGCGTCCAACATTATTACTTAGGTTAAACTGTGCATAAGAACCTCTTACCACTAATTTATTAAAACTTATGTTTGGGATTTTGACTGAAGCGAGTGACAGATTTTTTTTATAATTTATTTCACCTTTAATTTCTGTGCCATTAAGATTAGATAATCCAGGCAAAAGCAAAGATTCCCAGCCATCGCTTTTTTTAATTCTTGTATTGAAAACAATATCAAAATCATTAGGTATATTCTTTGCTCTTTTCCAAGATAATGCCTGAGCAAAACCTGGAAATACATCAAAAAACAAAGTTTTAACTACATTTGGAATTTTTTCAATATCAAACTTACCCTGAAGATCAGCATCTACTATTTCAGATTGAATCTCCACCCGCTTCCTTCCTAATCCATCAGACTTTGATATCAGGGAGAGCTTCTCTAAAAGGTAAAAATTCGTATCATTCTGAACTTCAATCCCCGAAAGAACAGCTAATCCTTCCAATTCACTCCATTTTTTATTTTTAACGTCAACTATTGCTAAACCTTTCACTTTCCATGGTTTAGTTGAGAGGTTTAAAGCCTTAAAATCTAAATTTTTTACATTCGCAAGGAAATTAAATTGAGGTACTTCCTGATTTTTAAAATCAAAAAAACCATCAAATGAAAAATCAATATTTTCATCCGTTATATTAAAATCTCCTTTAAACCTCCTTGCATTTAAAGTGCCTAACAGTCTTGCATTTTTATATGCATACTTTTTAAATTCAAAACTTTTTACCACTGCTGAAAAATCTGCAGTAGCTGTTTTGGCAGAAAAACCTCTGCCGTTTGTAATGGACGCATTTAAAGAAACGTTACCAATTTGGGATTGATTTAAAAATTTTCCTAATTTAAAATCAGTAATACCAACATTACCCGTATAGGTTGCTAATTCCTTACCCCCAATAATATTTAATTGCAAATCAAGTTTAGCCTTTCCCAAACCAGAATTAACATTACCAAAGGCCACGAAATTATTTAAATACCCATCAAATGATCCATTGAAATTCAGGAAATCCAACTTAGTTAAGTTGCTATCTAAATTAACCAGACTGATTGTCTTTTTTAAAGATTTTTCAGAAATATTTAAGTTATTAACTTTTAAATTAATAAGTTCCTCTTTTGGGGATAAAATATTTCTAACATTTACTTTTCCCTCAAAACCACTTCCTTCTGAAAGAGATATCTTAATATTTGAGCCGACTATTCTATCAAAATTACCATTAATTTTTCCCGTAAATAATATATTTTCATCTTTAAGAAATTGAATGATGGGAAGTTTAGCAGACGCAGGAAAAACTTTTACCACATCCTTTATATATATGCGATTTTCATTTAAATCAATATCAAATTGAAGATTCTCCTTTAGTTTTGTAACATCTAAAATAGCCTTTGATTTTAGGTTAAAATCTCCCGAAAAATTAGAATTTCCCGATGTAAGGGACAGATTTTTAAAAATTAATTTATCTTCAAGCAAAGAAAATTGTTGAACTTTTAAATTTGCCAGTTTAAAAGTATCGTCTTTAACGAAGGAAAAACGTTCAATCTCCCCTTCTGCCAATCCATTAGCATAGCAAGCATTAATAATCTTTGCATTAATTTTTGAAAACACCATCGTGTTATCATCCTTAACCAAAGAAATCCTTCCATTAGTTAACACGAAATTTTTCCAGGATAAATCTAATTTGGGAAGAACAAAAGGTAAAGAATCAATGATAGCCTCAGCTATCTTTTGTTGCTTCAAATAAATAGTGGGTTCAAATATTTCTATTGATTTAATTTTAAGCTGTTGGTTATCAGCATAATTTTTATCTAAACTGAAAAAAGCACGAACTACATTAATTTTATTATAGATTCCCTTTGAAGGTTCATTATGTACAAAAGAAACGATGTTAAGATTAAAAATTTCTGGATAAATTTTAATTTTCCCTGACGAATTACCACTTTTTTTCTTTTCAAACTTTTTAATCAACCACGATAGTGAATTATCTTCAAAATTTTCAAGCTCGTTTACATTTATTTTCGAGTTAGATATAGATAATTTATAAATAACAAGTCCCTGGGTGAATATTTTAAATAAATTTGGGTGAAGTCTTGCGTAAATTTTTTCTGCAAAAAGCAAGGTATCCTTATTTGGATTTTCTATGTAGACATTATTAATTCTAAATTCTGTCAATCCGGATAAAGAAATACTTTCAATGCTGTTATAAGTACCCAAATAAGATGAAATACTTGAGGAAAGAGTAGAAACCGCAGATTTTTGAAAAAATGGAATTCGAAAAGCTATATTAAAAAACAGAAAAAGCGCTACCAAAAAGCTAGTGGGCAGTCCAATTATTTTCCCTAATCTTCGAAGGAAAACAAACTTTTTAACCTGATTACCTACCTTTTCAGGGGTATTAGGTTGTGGTGTCATTATTTAAGATTTGGTTATCAACTCATTTTTAACGCTATAAACTCCTTTTTGGTGTATTGTGTAAAGAAAATGAAGGGCTAATTCCTCGCTCCAAAGAAATCCGTTTTTGTTTACCGGCATAAAACCAACATGACCACCCCATTTAGGCTTTAAAAAATAAAAATTTGTAAGTTCAGTAGCGAGATGACTTGGGAAACAAAACGGGCTTAAAAAAGAATCATTTTCAGCGTTCACTAATAAGCAAGGTAGAGAAATTTTAGGTATTTTATTTAAAACACCTGCTTTTTCCCAGTAGTCTTTTGCGTTTAAAAAACCATGAAAAGGGCCCGTATAAAAATCATCGAAAAAAGTAAAATTATACTTCCATTTTGCTGGAAGGAAGGGTAATTCTGGAAATTGCTCTTGCTTTTGCTTCATTTTATTTTTCAAACTTTGTAAAAATCTAAGCCGGTACAAGAAATTTTCAAATTTACTTATGGCTTTGTTTGCTTCAACTAGATGAAGAGGCACTGAAAAAGCTACCCCACCTTTTACTTTATGAAAAGCTGGATTATTACCTTGGTTTGACAGAAACTGCAGAACGACACTACCACCCAGACTAAATCCTAACAGGTAAATACTTTTATAATTATCCGTTTTTTGAAGAGATAAAATAACCTCCTCCAAATCTTCAGTCGCTGCCATGTGGTAACCTTTCATAGTAAGATTTGGTTCTCCGCTGCAACCTCTGAAATTAAAAGAGAGGACATCAAAGTTATTTTGTGAAAATATTTTTGCCATACCTCTAATATAGGCTCTGTCAGAACTTCCCTCCAAACCATGCATCAAAATGACTAATTTATCTTCTCCCTTGTATACATAATCTAAATCTATAAAATCTCCATCATTTAAGATAAATCGCTGCCTCTCATAGTCAAGAGGTAGTTTTTTTCTGAAAAGAGCTGCTAAAATAGTATTAGCGTGAGCATTTTTAAACAAAAAGGAGGGATTATATTCTTTGTAAGAAAAAGACATTCTAATTGGTTTTAGCATTCTCCAAGGCCTTCCAAACACTAATGGTATCTATCGCTGGCTTTACATCGTGAACTCTTAAAATCAGGGCACCTTGCTGTAAAGCAAAAAAATGCAAAGCGGTAGACCCGTGCAAGGCATCCTCCGGAGTACCTTCAATAATTTTATAAATCATAGACTTTCTGGAAAGACCGACCATTAAAGGACATTCAAGAATTTTAAAAATAGAAAGATTTTGAAGTAATTCATAATTTTGAACGACGTCTTTACCAAAACCAAATCCCGGGTCTATGATAATGTCTTTTACACCAAATTCCTTAAGCGCCTGATATTTTAAAATTAGAAAATCCAATACATCCAGTGATACGTCTTTATAATTAGTATTATCCTGCATATTGCGGGGGACACCTTTTAGGTGCATTAATACGTATGGAATATTTGTTTTTGCTAAGAAGGGAAACATATCAGGATCGATAGCCCCAGCTGAAATATCATTAACGAGAACGGCACCCTCCTGATAAGCCGCACTGGCAACGGCACTATGCACGGTATCAATGGATATAAAGGCATCAGGAAATTCCTTTTTAAGAGACTTTATAACTGGCACTATTTTCTCTACCTCATCTTTGGCATTGGAGATAGGCGCCCCGGGACGGCTGGACATTCCACCAATATCAAGAAAAGTAGCCCCTTCCCGAAGATGGGTTTCTGCTTGTTTCAAAATACTCCCTCTTTCTATAAACCTACTTTTTTCATAAAACGAATCCGCAGTAATATTAATAACAGCCATTACCACCGGGTTTTCCAAAACCAGTAATGTACCACATAAATTTAGCGTTATTTTGGGATGAATCATATATCAATTTAATTCTTAAACCGCAAAATTATTGTTTTTATGGCTATCTTTTTAAGAACTTCTTTATTATTATCTAAACTTAATCTAAATTAGAGGTAAATTTCAAATATGCAAGAAGAAACCTACAAGGTTCTATTAGCCGACGCGCAATTTCTCATCAGATTTGCATTAAAGGAATTATTGAAAGAAACGAATACTTTTCTGGTTATTGGTGAAGCGGGTAACGAAGCCGAGTTAATCAGGTTCATAGCTAAAACGCCCCCTGACATCATCGTCATAGATTATAATCAACCAGGATTTTTTTCTATTGAGAGTATAAAAAATGTAAAAGAGCTGCATCCAACTATTGAACTTCTTGTCATATCTTCAGACGAAAACAAAGAAAATATTTACGATGTTATTAACTTAGGAGTATTGCGCTTTCTCACAAAAAAATGTGATGCTCATGAAATTAATGAGGCATTAAGAGCCATTATAAGGGGTGAAAAATTTTTCTGTGCCAGTATATTCAATTTTATTTTTGAGATGTCCTTTTCCCAAAATAATTATTCGACTAATCCTTTACCCTTATCAGCCAGAGAATTAGAAATAGTTCAACTCATTGCGCAAGGATTAGTTGCCAAAGAAATAAGTAAAAAGTTGAATTTAAGTACGCATACGGTTTATACACATAGGAAAAATATCATGGAAAAGCTAAAATTAAGGCGAAGCTCTGAATTGGTATTGTTTGCAGTTAACAAGGGACTTTTATTATAAAAAATGTTATGCGATTTTTCATTTTCTTTTTATTCCCTTGGTGGTTATGCGCCCAAAATGGATTTGGAACTATCAGAGGAAAAGTCATTGATAAGGAAACACAACTTCCATTAGAGGGCGTAAGTGTCCAAATGATAGAGGAAAATAAAGGAATCTATACAGATAACCAAGGGAATTTTACATTTAGACAGTTACAGCCAGGAAGATATTCTTTACTTTTTTCTTACGTGGGATATCAACAAGGAAGTATGCCGTCCGTTGAGGTAAGCAATGGAAAAGAAGCAATTTTGACGCTTCAACTGGTAGAATCACCCATTCAAATACAAGAAATAACCATTACGGCTGAAACGGACAAATCGAGGGCTTCCAATGAGCTATCTTTTGTCAGTGGTCGTCAATTCAGTGTTCAGGAAAGTAATAAATTTGCAGGTGGCTACAGTGACCCTTCCCGCATGGCTATGTCATTTGCAGGCGTCACCTCATCGGGAAATGATGATAACAACGAAATTATCATCAGAGGAAATTCACCAAAAGGCCTTCTATGGCGACTTGAGGGCATCGAAATACCAAATCCAAATCATTTTGGCGATGGTCAGGGTTCCACCAGTGGCATTATAAGCATGATAAATAGCAGTAGCCTGGCTAATTCAGATTTTTTTACCGGCGCCTTCCCGTCAGAATATGGGAATGCACTGTCTGGTGTATTTGACCTAAAATTCAGGAGAGGAAATGACCAAAAGCACGAGTTTAAAGCCTTGATTGGTGTGGTAGGATTAGAAATGGCTGCTGAGGGTCCAATATCTACCTCAGGAGCATCATACAGAATAAATGCAAGATATTCTACCCTGGAACTTTTATTTAAAACGGGATTAGTGAAAATTGAAACGGATGGATTTAAACCTGCCTTTAGAGATTATAATTTTACTTTTCATTTTCCAACAAAAAAAACAGGAAAGTTTACCCTTTGGGGCATTGGCGGTGAAAATTTTTCGGATAGTGACTATGATACCTTTAAAGATAGAGATGAAAATAACGTAACTTCGACAGGATTGAGTCATCAATTGCCTATCAAAAACATAGGTTATATAAATACGGTAATAGCTTATTCAACCCAATTTCATCAATATTTCAGAGAAAATTTAATAACCAATGTATGGATAAACACCTACGATGAAACACATAAAGAACAAGCGATAAGGTACTCTACCTATTTTAATCACAGATTAAGTAATCAATGGAAAATGAGAACAGGTTTCATCCTGTCCCGATTAGGTTTCGAACTAAATGAAGATGTTTGGAACTCAGGTCAAAAAAAGACTATCAATTGGTTAAATGAAAATGGACATACTTTTAGTTTCCAGGGATACAGTCAGGTAAAATATACACCAAATAACAAGTGGCAATTTTCCGCTGGTATTCATTCCTTACATTTTGGGTTAAATAATAAAGCTACGGTAGAACCGAGGTTAGGTTTTGAACTAAAAACAGGAGAAAAAACATCGATCACTGGTGGCTTTGGCATTCATAGCCGATTGGAACCAATTTCTCTTTATCTTTATAAAAGACAAGTTAAACCTGGCCAGTTTGTACAGCCTTATAAAAATTTATCCCCTTCCATGGCCAGACATAGCGTTATTGGCTTAAACAAAAATACATCGGGGCATTCCCGCTGGGTAATAGAAGCGTATCATCAAAAATTATACGAAATACCTATAGATACAAACCGAAAGAGTTTCTATTCCATTTTAAATGCAAGTGCTGGCATACCAGGGGCCATCCTGACAAATAAAGGTATTGGTAAAAATATAGGACTAGAATTTACCCTTGAGCAATTTTTACACAAAAATTTCTACTACCTTTTCACCCTATCCGTTTTTCAATCTACTTATCAAAATTTAGATTTTAAATGGAGAAATACCATTTTCAACAATACATTTGCCGGAAGCGCCGTTTTGGGAAAGGAATTTCCAATTGGTAAAGAAAAAAAGCACTTTTTGTCTTACAATATAAGGTACATGCTTCGGGGAGGGAATAGATACATTCCTATAAATTTACAGGAATCTATTAAACGTAAAACAACTATTTTAGATAATAATAAAGCCTATGAACCAAGACTCCCAACGTATTGGAGATTTGACCTCGGCATGGCTTACAAAATTAATAAAGAGAGAACTACCTGGACATTTAGGATAGACTTACAAAATGCAACCGTAAGAAAAAATAAAATCAGAGAGCGATTTAACAATCAAACTTTGCAGATTTACTACAATTATGCGTTACCTCTTATACCCATTTTGGCTTTTCAAGTTGATTTTTATTAAATGTGAAAACTATTTTATAATTTTACAATTATCTGTCCCTGACTATTGTTACCATTTTAATATTTTTACGTATGAAAAACATCGGAAATAAAATGACGAGAAATAGTTCTTTGGCCTTTGCACTATTTATTTGTTTTAATCTTTCAGGACAAAAACTAAATTCGTCACTGAACCTTATAATCGGTGCAGAGAACACCCAAAAAATGGAGTTTGCCTATTCTAATACTAAAGCTGGAAAGGAATATGTAAAATATTTGTTTAAAGTTTCCAATGATGAAACGTTAATATTTGATATTGGTGTTGAATCGGACGCTGAGATTCAGCTGGAAAAGCCAAGAAATGCCATCGTTTGTAACCCTTCTGTATGGAATAATTTAGATGCTCCAACTAAAGAAAATATTATCTCAGGTAATCAATCTGTGCATCTTATCTTGCCTATCGGTTTAAATCAATATAGAATTACTCCCGTTTATGCTGTTGAATGGATTAAGACGGAAGGAAATAAGTGTGAATTCAGAAGTACCGATATGGAATTTATTTTAGACATAGATAGAGAAATAATTCTTTCTACGTCAAATAATTTGATTCAAAAGTTATCAGAGGAAAAAATTGGGCAATGCAAAATTTTTACGCTAAGAAAAAATTCAAAAATACAAACCACACTTTATAAGGATGTTGCTTGGACCTCTAACCTTGGAGTGATAAAGGAAACATTCTCTGAAAATCAAGGTGAATATACTCTTTTAAGAATTCAGGGTATTTCAGTGACAGAATATCTGAACAAGCAATGCGCACAGAATTTAGCTACAAATCAAAAAGAAGATACACAGGATTTTTTAAGGACTAAAGGGTCAGAAGAAAAAAGTTATAATGGAAAAACCCATGTGGTACAGCAGGGTGAAACTTTTTTTGGTATCGCCAAAATTTATCAAATTTTACCAGGTGAATTAATGGATTTTAATCCTACCATAGATCCAAATAAAATGAATATTGGTCTTATAATCAATATTCCACCCGTTAAAAAACCGGGTGTTATTCCTGAAGGAATGTATGTTATGCAAGAGGGGGATAGCAAGGAAAAGATTTCTCAACTTTTTGGTGTAACCCACCTGGATATTAACAACTGGAATCCAGACTTTGATAAGAAAGTAGTCGGTGACCTTATTTTTGTCAAGTTTCCATCTAAAGATACTGATTTAGAAGGTGTGAGAACAAAAGGAGCGAACGTAACGGTTGACAATAAACCCAAGAACATTGTAAAGACCCAATGGTGGGAAACAACGGATGGAAAACACATAGTAAAAATAAATGAATCAATAGCTATGCTTTCTGCTGCCTACGGATTCACAGAAGAGAGATTCAGACAAATGAACGGGTTAAATCCTAATGAAAAAATTAAAGAAGGTCAGATATTAATTACCCTGGTGTGCCCGGTACAGGTTAAAGTAACTGAAAATCCTGCAAAAATAACTCCTGAAAATACAAAAACGGATAAAGGAGGTTTACCTGAAACAAAACAGGCCGGGATAAAACAAGAAGAAGTTACTCCTTACTTTGACATTCAAAATGGAAAAATAACCTCGTTATTTTCAGAACCTGAAATTATTTCCACGGGAGATGAAAACCAGAAAACAGTAAAAGGATCCTCCTCACAAAGAGAAATATATATTGTACAGCAGGGAGATACGGTCAACGGGATAGCCATAAAATTTAATTTAACCGAAGCAAAATTAAGGCAATTAAATAAATTGGCCGACGGAGAGCTTGTTCTACCAAGACAGCGAATTTTCTTAAACTAGGACCTTAGCGCATGTTGAATCATATCAGCTTGCGCCATCGTAGCTTCATAACCTATATCATGAATAAGGTTAAACTTGGGCAAAGAAAAAAGGTAGAATTCCTGAACCTTAGGTTCTATTATAACATCACAAACATTAAGTTCCAGTTGAGTGTTTGCATTCATAAATAATTCAAAACAACGTTGAGCAACTTGCATAGATGATTGATAATCTTTATTTTCATCTACAGAAAGAGGAATAACGTTTACACCTATTATATGATGCGCCTGGGAAATAATAGCGGAAACAGGCAAATTATTTAAAATTCCCCCATCGGCATATCTGTCGCTATTTATAATTACAGGTTTAAAAACTAAAGGAATGGAACAAGAAGCCAAAATAGTGTCTATCAAAGGACCTTCATGAAAAATTTCAGTCTTTCCCTTGGTAAGATTTGTAGCAGAAACAAATAATTTCTTTTGAAGATCTTCAAAATTAGGTGGTATTCCAATTTCAATTAACCTCTTTTTCAAATAATTTAAATTTGATAATCCACCAGCAGACCATTCAAACCTAAAAAATTTCCACAGGCTACTATGGCTTACAAAATCGATCATCTCCTGACTGGACAAACCCATAGCATAGAGAACTCCAATAATAGCACCAGCGCTAGTGCCCGAAATGACAGATGGATGAATATTTAATTCATTTAAAGCCTTTAATACACCTATGTGTGCTATGCCTCTGACGCCCCCTCCCGAAAGTACCAATCCGATGTTATGATTAACCTTCATTTATAATTAAAAAATTAGTCTTAGAAAATCCAAAAACAAATAGTTTACAAATAAATAACGTAACAAACTAACAACAGTTCTGTTAAAATTTGATTTATCTGATTACTTTTGTGACTAATTTAAAAGAAATGTTTAATTAACAAACTATTTTATGAAAAAATTTACTATTAAATGCTTATTAGGCTTTATCGCCCTCCTTGGATTTAACCAACTAAACGCGCAGGGAGTAACAACTTCATCTGTAGCTGGTAGAGTTAAAGATTCAAAAGGTGAGTACCTTGTTGGCGCAAATATTCAAGCGGAACATTTGCCTTCAGGTTCTCTTTACGGAAACTCGACAGATGATGGAGGTTACTTCAGAATCCCGGGTATGCGTGTTGGTGGTCCTTACAAAATCACTTTCACTTATACTGGCTACAAAGAAAAGCTTATTGAGAATGTTACACTGAGTTTAGGAACAACAGCTACCTTCAATGTAGAACTTAATGAAGATGCTATTGAATTGAGTGGATTAGAGATTATTGCAGATAAAAATGACGTATTTAGTGGTGACAGAACAGGCGCTGCGACGAACTTCAATTCTAAAGAGATTAATGCGCTACCTACATTAAGTAGAAACGTACTAGGTTTTGTTGGTTTAACTCCTCAAGCGAATGGCAGTTCCTTTGGTGGCCAGGACAACAGATTAAATAACATTACCATTGACGGTTCTATATTTAATAACTCATTTGGTTTGGCTGGCTCACCAGGTGGTCGTACGGGTGTTGCTCCAATCAGCTTAGATGCGATTGAAGAATTACAAGTAAACATTGCGCCTTTTGATGTTAGACAATCAGGTTTCGTAGGTGCTGGTGTAAATGCAGTTACCCGTTCAGGAACGAATGAATTTAGTGGCTCTGCTTACTATTTCACTCAAAACAGAGATTGGATTGGAACACAGGCAAAAGAAGCGACTGTTACAGCAGGTCAATTTACTGATTATCAAGCTGGTTTCAGACTTGGTGGCCCAATTATCAAGAACAAATTATTCTTTTTTGCCAGTGGTGAAATTGACAGAAATACTACACCCAATTTGCTCGTAGCAAATAATGGATCACAAGCACAGTCTGGCAACGTCACCAGTGTTTTGGCGTCTGATTTAAAGGGAGTTTCTGATTTCCTTCGTACGAATTTTAATTACGAAACGGGTCCTTATCAAGACTATAATATGGGCCGTTTTGCCAATAAACTATTGCTGAAACTGGATTATAATTTGAACAAAAGCAATAAAATTAGTATCAGGTATACCTACCTTAACTCTGATCAAGACGTTTACATTTCTGGAAGTTCTTCCTTAGGTTTGGGTGGTAGACGTGGTGCAAATGCTTTGAGCTATCAAAATTCCAATTACATTATTAATGACGATATTCAATCTATTGTTGGTGAGTGGAACACTGTAATTTCTAATAAAATTTCAAATAATTTTATTGTAGGTTATACTTACAATAATGAAGACCGTGGTACTTACGGAGAAGTATTCCCTCTAATTGAAATATTAAGAAATGGAGCCAGCTACATTGCTGCGGGCTTTGAACCATTTACACCAAACAATAAGCTAAATTATAAGACGTTCCAAATGTCTGATAATTTATCATTCTACCTTGGAAAGCATACTATTTCAACTGGATTTAATGTGGAGAATTTAAGTTTTGAAAACGTTTTCTTCCCAGGTTCACAAGGAGTTTTTGTATATAATAGCTTAGCTGAATTTTATTCAGATTTGAATGATTATAAAGCAAACCCAACAAGAACTGCTTCACCTGTCTCCCTTCGTCGTTTTCAATACCGTTATTCAGGACTTCCGGGAGGTGCTGAACCAGTACAACCAACGCAAGTTCTTTATGCTGGTATTTATGTTCAGGATGAGATAGATGTCTCCGAGAAATTAAAACTTTCTCTTGGATTAAGAGCAGATTTACCTATTTTTGAACCAACTGGATTTGAAAATAAAAAAGTTAGCAGCGAATTATATTTACTGAATGATAATTATATAAATATCAATACGGCTAAGTTACCAGAATCTAAGATTTTATACTCACCAAGGGTTGGATTTAATTACGATGTAAAGGGTGATAAGACCTTACAATTAAGAGGAGGAACTGGTTTATTTACCGGACGTCCTGTATTCGTATGGATAAGTAACCAAATAGGTAACAATGGTGTATTAACCGGTTTCGAACAAATCGATAATACAAAAACAAGACCATTTACTACTACACCTGGTCAGTTTGTAACTAATCCTACGTTACCTTCATCTTATGAATTAGCTGTAACGGCACCAGATTTCAAATTTTTACAAGCATTAAGAACAAATCTTGCATTGGATGTAAAATTACCTTTGGGCATTATTGGAACCTTTGAAGCTCTTTACAGCAGAAACGTAAATGGTTATATCTATTATGATGTCAATAAAAGAAACCCTTCTGGTACATTCTCAGGCATTGATACTCGTCAAAAATATCCAGCAAGTGGTTTAACAGGAACAGCAGCGAACAATGCTATTCGTATTAACCCATCTACTGTAAATGCTATTTACCTTGCAAATACTAATCAAGGTGACGGTCTTACATTGACTGCATCTTTCAAGAAATCATTTAAAAACGGTCTTTTTGCAAGTCTAGCATACAATTATGGTCGTGCAAGAGATATGATGTCTGCAGGTTCTATTGCTGCAGGTTCATTTAATGGCGTTCCGTCTGTAAATGGTAACAACTTTTTAGACTTAGCTTATTCTGATAACGACAGAAGACACCGTGTATTGGCTATTGCGTCTTATCGTTTAGAATATGGTGATTTTGGAGCAACACAGTTTGGTTTAACCATTGACGGTTTCACTGGTTTCCGTTATAGTTATACTATTAATGGAGATATGAACGGTGATGCAATAAACAATAATGACTTACTTTTCATTCCTAACAAAGGCTCTGATATTAAATTTACAACGTTAACAACAGGTGGAATAACATTTACACCGGAGCAGCAAGCTACTGCTTTTGAAGCATTTATCGCTCAGGATAAATACTTAAATGAAAACAGAGGTAAATATTCTGCAAGAAATGGTGCTATGGCACCAGGCTTAATAAGAGCTCAATTTTCTATCGTTCAGGAGTTCTTTGTAAAAGTAGGAAAGAAGAGAAATACGATTCAACTGCGTGCTGATATAAGTAACTTTGGCAACCTATTAAATTCTAATTGGGGTGTTTCTCAAAGTGTTATTTCTTCAAGACCACTTTCATTTGTATCTGTTGGTACAGATGGTGTTCCAACTTACAGAATGTGGACTATTTCCGGATCTGATGGGAAGCAAAAATTACTTGATAAATCATTCCAGTATAACGCCTCTTTAGGAGATGTTTACCAGGCGCAAATTGGCGTTCGTTATATCTTCAATTAATCATTAATTGTAAAAAGCCCTCTTAACTTTAAGTTAGGAGGGCTTTTTTTATTCTTTTTTAGTCAGAAATATTTCGGCCAGCATACATCTTACACTACCTCCCCCATATTTTTCGATCATCGGAATATTGCCTTTTACTATTTTACAAAATGATTCAATGTGTGCTATTTGAGGTATTGAAAGAGACTCAAAAGCTGTTTGGGACATAATAAGTAACTTTTCTTCTTTTTTATTTTTAACTGCTAACATATTCCCGGCAAACTTAGCTATTTGAGTCATAGAAATTGGAATAATCTCTTTTCCTGTCTCGAAAAATAATTTTTCAATAGTAACTCTTTCGTTGACGTCTGCTATAGCTTCACCCCCCCAGATAACAAAGTTTTCACCCAAAGCCATCATGACATTTGTATGGTAAATATCCATGCCGCTTTCATCTTTAGCGTTAAAAACACCTAAACGATACCCTAATTTATCAGCCCATTCAATCAGTAAATTACCATCTGTTCTAATGCTTCGACAGGCATAAGCGATTTTATTAGCTCTATCCAGCATTAAACTTCCGGTACCTTCTAAATACTGTCCTTCATTTTCAGCAGATTCTAAATGAATGCGATGAAAAAGATCATAATTTTCCTTTAAAATTTCAATAATATCTTCTCTTCTTTCCAGTCTTCTATTTATAGAAAACATGGGATAAGTAACTAATGTTCCATCTGAATGGGTTGAAAACCAATTGTTTGGAAATATAGAATCTGTTGTTTTTATAGAAATATCATCTTCAACCACGGTAATGGCTAGTCCATTTTCTCTTAAAACACAAACAAAACCATCAAATTCCTTTACAGCCAATGAGGAAATTTGTTTCAGAGATAAAGTACTGTCATTTACCTGAAACGCATTATTCAAAGCTGTTTCCTCATTGAACCCAAAATGTAAGGGTCTTACCATTAACAAGTGAGAAGTTATACTGGGATCCACTTCAATATTAAATGTCATCCTCCAGAAATTTTGGTTAACTTATAATCAGCTGATAATAAAAAAGCCAAAACCTTTGTGCGATGGTCACCTTGAAGAATAATTTCATTATCCTTAACTGCACCCCCAACGCCACATTTCTGTTTCAATGTTTTACCTAAGGCTTCACAATCCTGAGATTGTCCCACAAAACCTAATATTAAGGTTACCTCTTTACCTTTTCTTTGTTTTCTGTCCAAATGAATCCTTAAAACTTGTTTGGAAGGTACCAAAGTCTCTGATTGCTCTCCCTGATCCATTTCGTATTGAAAGTCCGGATTAGTTGAGTAAACTACACCGACCCTGTTCTTTTCTTTTTTGCTCATTTTAAACTGGTTTATTCCCAACTAAAGCAGAGGCGACAGCATGATCGAGTGCTACTTCTGCCAGAGGTCTCGTAAATGAATTTAATTCATGCATTGCCTGATCTATGGCAGATTTATCGTCCCCTTTTGTTGTTGAACGTAATAATTCACCTAAATCATTCATTTTATTCACTTGATTTATATCAAATAAACCCGCATTTTGTAAAATAAATTTATCTAAATGATGAAGAACATTGGCCGCTTCATTTTTAGACTCCTGTAAGGCTCTGGCAGCTAAATCAGAAGAAGCATTTTTAATAGAATCGATGAGCAGAAGAGCCATTTCCTCTTCAGAGATGCCATATTGAGCTTGAATAACAACCGATGTTTCAACCCCGGATCGAAGCTCGCTTGCTTTTACTTTAAGAATACCATCGGCATCTAAAAGAAATTGAATTTCAATTTTGGGAATACCCGCTGGCATGGGCGGAATACCTGACAGAATAAATTCGCCTAACTTCCTATTGTAAGCAACGAGGTCACGTTCTCCCTGAAAAACAGAAACCATAAGTTTAGTCTGACCATCAACCGAAGTGGTGTAATTTCTTCCTACTTTGGTTGGAACCTTTGAATTTCTTGGAATAATGGTATCCATCAATCCACCTACGGTTTCAATACCTAATGATAGAGGCGTTATATCCAATAATAATAAATCTTCCTGGTTGCCTGCCAGAATATCTGCTTGTATTGCAGCACCGAGCGCAACAACTTCGTCTGGATTCAACTGATCAAATACAGCTTTTTGAAAAAAAGCACTTACCTCTTTTTTAACTAAAGGAACACGGGTAGAACCACCGACCATAATAACCTGATCTAAATCATTTGTAGTTAGATTTGCATCGGACAAAACTTTTTCACAAGCCAATAATGTTCTATCAACCAGGGGTTTAATTATAGATTCAAATGCAGAACGAGATAATGATAATTCTCCAAAACGAGTATCAGTTTCCTGAAACAAATCATGATCTGATAAATGTTTTTTAGCTTTTTCTGCGAATTTTCTAAGGGAAGGAATAAAGGAGGTAGGAAAACCCTTTTGGTCACACCATTTACTGGCAATTAATTTATCCATATCATCACCCCCTAAAAAAGTATCACCGTGTGTTGCCAGCACTTCGAAAACGCCATCTTGAATCTGTAGGACAGATATATCGAAAGTTCCTCCACCTAAGTCATAAACCGCCACTGTTTGAACGACCGATTTATCGAGACCGATGCCATAGGCCAAACTAGCGGCTGTGGGCTCATTTATAATTCTTAACACTTCCAGGCCTGCTAATTTACCGGCATCTCTTGTTGCTTGTCTTTGCGCATCATTAAAATAAGCAGGAACGGTAATTACTGCTTTGGACACTATATTATCTAAAAGTTTTTCTACCCTTAATTTAAGTGATTTTAGAATTTCCGCGGATAATTCAATGGGGGTAAATGACTTATCTCTCAGTTTGATTTTAACTAAATTTTCAGGACCTGTATCAAGCAATTCATAGCCATAAAAATCTTTATAACCCAACAGATCATCATAAGATTTCCCCATAAGCCGCTTGACAGAATAGATGGTATTTTTAGGGTCCTCTTCTATCAATGCGCGCGCTTTTTCTCCTACCGAAAAAATATTATCTGCAGAAAGATGAAGTAAAGAAGCTAATAAAGCATTCTCTCCAATTTCATCCTTAACCACCTGAGCTTTACCATTTTCCATAATGGCAACCAAAGAATGAGTGGTTCCGAGATCAATGCCAATAATAATGGGATGCTCGTTTTTGATAGAACCACTTTTTAAATCAATTGCAAACTTGGGCATAAATAAATTAAATTTTATGAGTACAAAACTACTTTTTAATCCTTAAAAAGTTAATTTTATCCTTAAACATATCGCAAAAAGGTTTGTTTCAGACTTACTTACAAAAAAAATTATGACATCAATCATAGACAAGAAAAAGCATCATTTGAATGAAATGAATAAAGGGACCACTTTATTTTTTATTCTTGGCGGATTTTTTATTGCTAACGCACTGGTTGCGGAATTTATAGGAGTAAAAATATTTGCCTTAGAAGACACTTTAGGGATTCCCAGATTTAACATCAACCTGTTTGGACAAGAAGGAGCACTACAATTCTCCGCCGGGGTATTACTCTGGCCTGTAGTCTTTCTTATGACGGATATAATTAATGAATATTTTGGAAAACAAGGGGTTAGAAAGTTATCCATTTTTACTGCCGGACTCATTGCCTACGCATTCATCATTATATTTTTCGCCATTCAACTTTCACCTGCCGACTGGTGGATAACACAAAACAAGGCACAGGGGGTAGAAAATATGCAAACTTCATTTAAAGTTATTTTCGGCCAGGGCATATTAATGGTATTTGGATCATTAACCGCTTTTTTGGTTGCTCAATTGGTAGATGTTTTACTTTTTCACCAAATCAAAAAAATAACAGGAGAAAATCGGATTTGGCTTAGATCTACCGGATCGACTTTCGTCTCTCAATTTTTTGATAGTTTTGTCATTTTAACCATAGCATTCAAGTGGGGTCCTGAGATCGTTGGCAATGTAACCCCTTGGACATGGGATCAAATTCTTGCCGTTGGAACGATTCAATATTTCTATAAAATATCTATGGCTATCTTTTTAACACCAGTTATCTACGGTTCTCATCGCATTATAGACCGTTATCTCGGCAAAGAGGAATCATTAAGAATGAAGGAATTAGCCGCTTTATAAGCTAAAACTAATCCTATAACCTTATTGTAATTAAGCATACCTTCCTTAATTCCCTGCCCTTTAAGATAGGCATCGTACATTTTATACTGAAGATTTGGCATCCAATCTTCATAACTATTGCTGTAATTTTGAATATCCATTAAATCCTTTCTAAGACCTGTTGGAAGTTCCCTCATTTTTTCGTTAAAAAAAGAAGGGGAAATTCTTCTGACGTTTGAAGCCAGATATCGCCAATAACCTAAGGTTGTGGCGTAGGCAATATAAGGATTATAATCATTGGTATGACATATAAAAGCTAAAAAATTACAAGTCCCTTCATCGGCAAAACCATAACCGTGTGCCATCTCATGGGCCATTACGGAGGTAAAGTGTATAGGATGTAAACCAGGATCGACATTACCCTCTCCAGAAAAAGGAAAATACATACCAGCAGTACTAAAATGCAGGAAAATTCCCTTTGGTAGATTGGATTTTATGGGAACCTTTGCTTCTGATGGAAATCCATGGTTCTTCAACCAAAGTTGAAGATTTTTTTGAATGATTATTTGTTGCTCTTCCTTCTTTACATTATACCTGACTATATCAACTCCTTTAGCCGAATCAGCTAATAATTTTCTGATTTTCAATAGATGAACGGTTGTTTCCTCATATTCAGACGCCAGTTGTTTGTAAGTAAATGGTGCTGATTTAAATTTCCATTGATGATCAATGGGTAAGCGATAGTAATTAAATCCCCAAACAAAATAAAATAAAAAGTATAAAAAACCTAAGCAGTTCATAATCAAACTAAACTTTACTATTTTCTTTTGTTTTGACCATAAAACCAAGAAGATAAAAACAAAAAAGAGTATTGGTATAGCAAACAACCCCGGTAAAATGTATAAAATGGAAATTTTATGAAGAATAAAACTTACGATAAGGTAAATACCATTAGCATAATAATCTTCCACCAAAGATGGATTGTTGGCGAATAAGTATTTAACCAATTCAGTAAAAATAATTAGGACAAAGCCCGACAAATGGTAGTATTTCATTTTTTAACTTAACTTTACAACTATATTACTAAACGCTTTGTTTTGATAACTTAATATTTAAAACAATTAAAATGGCATTTGAATTCACTGACAACAATTTTAAAAGTACGGTTTTAGATACCCCCGGTATTGCAGTAGTTGATTTTTGGGCAGAATGGTGCGGACCATGTCGCATGGTTGGTCCTATCATAGAGGAGTTAGCAAAGGAATATGATGGAAAAGTAATCGTTGGTAAACTTGACGTTGATGCAAACCCTGAAGTTTCAATGAAATACCAAATTCGTTCGATACCCACTATTCTGATTCTCAAAGATGGTGAAATTATCCACAAACATGTAGGCGTAGCTACAAAACAAAGTTTGATTCAAAAAATAGAGGAGGCTGCCGCCGTGTAAATAATTTCAATCTACCATTTAGAGTCTTTGTCTAAAATGCAAAGACTCTAAACTATAAAAACAGTTTATGTCCTATTGGGATGATCCTAAAATTCGTGAGTTCAACAACTTAGATCTTTTAGCCAAACAAGTGGTTGAGGGATTCATTATTGGATTACATAAGAGTCCATTTCACGGGTTTTCAGTAGAATTTGCGGAGCACAGAATTTACAATCAAGGAGAATCAACCAAAAATATTGATTGGAAGGTTTTTGCCCGTACCAATAAGTTATTCACCAAAAGATTTGAAGAAGAAACCAATTTGAGGTGTCAAATAGTCATAGATACCTCTTCGTCAATGTATTTTCCCGAGAGAAAAGCAGGCGATAAAAATTATTTAAACAAACTGTACTTTTCTTCACTGGCTGCAGCTTCTTTGATGCAGTTATTGCAAAAGCAAAGAGATGCCTTTGGTCTAAGTCTTTTCGATGAAACAGTTTACACACATTCACAATGCAAATCGAGTACGACACATTACCGTTTGTTATTAAATTATCTTGAAAAAAAATTAAATAGCCCTGTTCCATTAGTTACTACCTCAACGTCTCAGGCCCTTCATCAGATTGCTGAAAGTATTCATAAAAGATCATTGGTTATTATTTTTAGTGACATGTTTGAAACTTCCGACGAACAGAACGCAATGTTCACTTCACTTCAGCATTTAAAACATAATATGCACGAGGTTATTTTATTTCATGTCACAGATAAAAAGTTAGAATTAGATTTTAATTTTGAGGATAGACCTTATCTTTTTGTAGATCTTGAAACAGGAAATGAGGTGAAATTGCAAGCGGGATTAGTAAAAGAAAGCTATAGAAAAGAATCAAATTTATTGTTGAAAAATTTAAAAATGAAATGCCTGCAATATAAAATTGATTTTGTTGAAGCAGACATTAATGAAGGTTTTCACCCGATATTACAGAAATACTTAGTTAAACGGTCAAAAATGAAAGTGGGCTAATATGCAAGTTTATATATTACCTGAAAGCAAAACTAGAATTGATAAATGGCTTTGGACCGTTAGAATCTTTAAATCCAGAACGATTGCCACCGATGCATGTAAAGCTGGAAAAATTAAAATTAATGGTGCGGAGATTAAGCCTTCAGCTTCTGTTAGCAGGTTAGACAAAATTGAAGTTCGAAAGAATGGATTTAATTTTCAGTTTGAGGTAAAAGAATTGCTCAAAAACCGCGTACCCGCTCCCATTGCTAAAGAATGTTTTCAAAATAACACGCCTACATCAGAGTTAGAAAAATATAATGATTGGTTCAACGGCAAGAAATCGAGTGTACTCAGAGCACGAGGTACGGGAAGACCTACTAAAAAAGATAGACGAAGTATGGATGATTTTAGCGATTTTGATGAATTTGATGAAGAAGAAATTTAGTTATTACCTTTCTTTTTCTTTTCTAAGCTACTTTTACCAAATAAATCTTTTCCCTCCCTACCTAAAATAGGTTTCTGTCTAATGCTCTCTTCATCTGTTGAGGTAACGGTAAGCATCTCAATATATTCTAATTTATCTGGTAAGATTTTAAAAGCCTCATAACTTCCATCCGGAACCATTTCTTCTGATTGTCCTGCTTTTAAAACCAAGGGAGCCAGATGATCAAAAACAATTAATCCAAGTTCTGCATCATAATTCAACTTTATGGTAGATTCTGCAGAATAGGAAAGAATAAATCTAAACGGAATAGTGGCACTTGAATCTTTAGGATTAGGTGGAAAAAGAGGCGCACCGAAAACTGGTTTATTGCGAACAAAACGGATGGGGTCAATCCACTTTTTACGTGTTTTACCATCATTTGCATCGTAACCAAAAGCAAGATAAGTAGTTGAAGCACCTTCACCAAATTGCTGAATACCATAAACAAGACAACCCATCCAATTTTCATGGCTTAAAGAAGCTATATCGGGTTGAGAAATGGAAAAAGACCTATCAATCAGCGGAAATAATATTAAACTGTCCGATTTCCTTTGTAAGGCACCATAATATCTATATTCTGACGGTGAAACTGCCAATTGCCAGGTAAACATACGAAAGCTGCTATCTGGTGGATATTGTAAAGAAACAGATGTTAGCCTTGAAAACGGATAATAGAAAGAATTCTTAATTTTTAAAGTTTTGACTAGCGTAACAATAAGCTCTCTGGTTGCATAAAACCGATCTTCCGGTAAAGAATCGTTTACTATGGAATAAGCATAAAAAGAGAGGGTATCTTCTAAGGCAGACAAATGTTCCTTTTCGTTAGCTGTGAAGGTAGTCTTACTTCGCTGACCAAACGCACAAAAGAACATAAGCAAAAGAGCAGAAGAAAAAATAAATCGCATGGTATAGCATTTTGTAGAAAACACTATTTTCATTCTATTTATTGTTTTTTCTTGATTTATTATTCTTATAGTCCCTAAAAACAAAAGAACCCAGACCATCCAGAGAACTATAAAAAGCCTTTCCTTGATTTGCTTTAGTGAATTGATCCACGAAATTCATTAAATAAGGATCTCTTGCTATCATAAAAGTAGTGATAGGGATATCCATTTTCCTACAAGATTGCGCCAGATTCAGGGTACGGGAGACAATGGTTCTGTCAAGGCCGAAGCTATTCTGGTAATATTTTTTACCCTTTTTTATGCAAGTAGGTTTACCGTCTGTGATCATAAAGATTTGCTTATTGGAACTTCGCCGTTTCCTTAAAATGTCCATGGCAAGTTGCAAGCCAGCCACTGTATTTGTATGATAAGGGCCAACCTGCAGATAGGGTAAATCTTTTATTTCAATAGTCCAGGCATCATTACCAAAAACAAGAATATCGAGCGTATCTTTTGGAAATCTGGTGGTAATGTACTCTGAGAGAGCCATAGCCACTTTCTTTGCAGGAGTTATACGATCTTCTCCATAAAGAATCATAGAATGTGAAATATCAATCATCAAAACGGTTGACATTTGACTTTGATCGTAAGTTTCCTGTACTTCAAGATCATTTTCTGATAATTTGAAAGAATCTATCCCATGATTAACCTGAGCATTTTTTAAGGACTCAGAAATAGCTATTTTATCTAAAGCATCACCAAAAACAAAAGGTCTTCTTTCAGAGGTAAGTTCGTCTCCCCTACCCTCGAGACGGGTATTATGTCCCCCGGCTTTACTTTTCTTTATATCGCCGAAAACATCTTCCAATGCCTTTTTTCGCATGGCCAACTCCATTTTAGGAGCAGGAACCAACCCGGGAGATTGAGCATCTTTAGAACGAATGAAACCCTGATCTTTAAGATCCTGAATAAAATCAGCTAAACCATAATCGGGCGTAGTCAGTTTATATTGCCTATCGAGTTCGGTTAACCACGATAAAGCTTCATCTACATCACCAGAAGTGTGCAACAATAATTCCTTGAACAACTTAAGCAATCGATT
>CAMDWC010000012.1 GCA_945878825.1 Haliscomenobacter hydrossis DSM 1100 | reverse complement strand
TTAAAAACACCATAAGTCCAACCAACTGCCTGAGGACTAATACCATCGATAATGTTATTATTATTAGCATTTAAGTCGGCAATTTTCAGAACCATTCCAGTAGTGTCGCAGGACCCCGGGGTATTCCCAGCGTTCGGAAATATATTTTTAAGAAACAAGGTACGTTGACAATTATCATCTAAAATGACGTTTAGATCGGTACAACCACAAGGATTGCTTTGTCCCTTTAAAGCATTTAGATTAATCAAAATTAATCCTAAAATTATCATTAAATAAGGAACCCCTAAGGAAACCTTTTTTATGAATTGCTGGATGGTTACAATGGCGTTAAAATTTGTCTTCATTTCGTATCATATAAATTATCATGTCTGACTGTCAATTCAAAAAGCATACCATTTTTTTATTATACATAGTATTTTAAGAAATAAACTATCAGCGTGTTTAAACACGTATCACCGATATATGCACATACCAAGACTATGAATCTGGTTATTTAACTAACCAGGACACCTAAAATGTAGGTTTTTTTTGAGAGAGACTATAATATATCGGCAAAACGCCGTTGAAGTATTTCTTTAAAAACGCACAAAAAAATTTAAAATTATAAGTTTGTCAAAAAAAAATACATCATGCAAATATATAAATAGAAATAATATACAACTACATTAAAATGTATTTTTTACAAATTTATTTTTATCATACTTTGAATATCAAATAAATAAAAGGATTTTAAAAGCAGAGAGGATTATCAAATAGAAGCAGCTAAAAAGGCGGCATCTTTGATTGCTTTCTTTGCATCTAATTCTTTTGCCTCTTTCACACCACCAATCCAGTGAATTTTACCAGAAAAGTCAGGTATGGAAATAGAAGGATCGAAAACAGGAAGTTGACCGGCGCAAATAACAATTTGATCTACCTTCAGGCATTCACGGATACCATTCTCCCTTTTAAGATGGAGTCCTACATCATCAATTTTTTCATAAACCACCCCGGAAATATTCTGCACTCCTCTTTTTTGCAATTCTTTTTTATGAATCCAGCCCGTTGTTTTACCTAATGACTTACCTTGTTTACCAGTACTTCTTTGCAACAAATAAATAGTGCGCTGTATTTTCAGATTAACCTTCTCCGAAAGCAAGCCTCCTGCCACGGCAAAAGTCTTGTCTACTTGCCAGGAAGACAAAAAACTATCAATGTCATAGGCATTATCATGTGCGAGGAAAGTAGCTACATCAAAACCCACACCACCTGCGCCAATAATTGCCACGTTGTTTCCTTTCGGCACTTTACCCAGAATTAAGTCGGCATAAGAGACGACGGAAGGATGATTAATGCCTGGAATTGTAGCAATAGATTTGGGTTTGACCCCTGCAGCAAGAACAATTTCATCAAACCCCTGATTACCGGCAGTTTTAAAATCAAAAGAAGTATTCAGAAACACTTTGACATGGTTCAGCTTTAGTTGAACGGCAAAATATCTCAGGGTTTCCTTGAACTCCTCTTTTCCGGGAATTTTGGCTGCCAATCTAAATTGTCCTCCTATTTCAGCTTCCTTTTCGAACAGATGAATGTCATGTCCCCGTTCGGCGGCATGTATGGCAAAAGTGATACCCGCTGGTCCTGCACCTATCACAGCTATTTTTTTACTTTTGGGCACTTTATTAAAAATTAGCTCCGTTTCAGCACAGGCTCTGGGATTAACCAAACATCCTGCTGGTTTTCCTTCAAAAACATGATCTAAACAAGCCTGATTACAAGCTATACAGGTATTGATTTCGTCCACTCTACCTTGTTTAGCTTTTTTAGGCCAATCAGGGTCTGCTAAAAAAGGACGAGCCATAGAAATCATATCTGCATGTCCCTTTGCAATGATAGATTCCGCCTCTTCAGGCATATTGATTCTATTAGTAGCTATAATGGGAATATCGAGTTCTTTTTTAAGTTCTGCAGTAAGCCAGGTGAAAGTTCCCCTTGGCACTTGGGTAGCGATGGTAGGAACCCTGGCTTCATGCCAGCCTATACCAGAATTAATAATATTTATCCCTTCACTTTCAAGATTCTTTGCCAATAAAACGACCTCCTCCCAGGTAGAACCGTTGGGAATCAGGTCGGTGAGAGATAATCTGAAAATAAGAATAAATTCTTTACCTACTGCCGCTCTGACCTGTTTTACTATTTCCAGCGGGAAGGCCATTCTATTTTGATACGATCCGCCCCATTGATCCTTTCTATGATTGGTGTGAGTGACTAAAAACTGATTAATTAAATACCCTTCTGAACCCATTATTTCGATACCGTCATAGCCTGCATCCTGGGCTAAACGCGCGGTATGTGAAAAATCAATGATTGTTTTTTTTATAGAAGATTCGCTAAGGGCCCAAGGTTTAAAGGGACTAATAGGAGATTTTATAGCCGATGGCGCCACACAAATCGGATGGTAACCATACCTGCCGGAATGAAGGATTTGCATACATATTTTGCCACCTTCTGCATGAACTGCTTCGGTAATCATTTGATGTTTTACAACGGCACTTTTATTTGTTAGTCTGGCGGAAAATGGAGCAACCCAACCGGCTCTGTTAGGCGCAATTCCTCCTGTTACCATTAATCCTACCTGTCCTGCTGCTCTTTCTGCAAAATAAGCAGCTAAGCGCTCAAAACCATTTTTTGCCTCTTCCAGCCCAGTGTGCATAGAACCCATAAGGATTCTATTCTTAAGCCGGGTGAAACCTAGATCTAAAGGTTTAAAAAGATTTGGGAAATGTTCGGAGTTCATACTTAGCGAATTTTCGCTGTAAATTGCAAATTATTTTTGCAGCAACCAAATTTTGCCTGCACTTTTATGTCCCGATTCTGTTACTATATCATAAAAATAAAGGCCATTATGGGAAAGTCTGTTACTGGAAATAAGCCAGTTCCCCCTTCCCGAGGCCATTAATCTTCTTTCTTTTAAAACTAATTTTCCCGTTAAGTCAAATACATTTAATACGCCAAAGGTAGATGCATCTAATGTGTAGGGAATATTAGTTTCCTCTACAAATGGATTAGGATAAGGTGAATAGGTAGTAAAATCATTAATTTGATTTGGCAAAACAGTCATGTTTATCTTTCCTGACGTTGCGTCAGGCTGATAAATTTCCGGAGAAAGACCGTCTTTTGCAAAGGTTACCGCCTCACTAAAATAGCCCTGTTTTTTTGCTTTTAATTTCAGGTTAAATAACAACTGATTTTTTTCAAAAAAGGGAACATTAGTTCCAGAATAATTCCAGGAAACGTGAACTACATTTCTTTCTTTATTCCAATTAAGATTTGCCTCAAAAAAATCGGGAAAATTTGAGCGTTGAATATCTTCAAGTTCTACTAAATCTGAATTTATTGCTAACGAAAATTGAAAACCACCCCAACGTCCTCCTTCTAAAAATTGAATGGGATAATTTACCAGTTGACCAGCAATAAAATCATTTTCACTGATTACCATAGAAGCAGCCACCGACTCAGATGGAGCCTCATTATACCAATCACCATCGACATCTCCCTTTTTAACCAGGTAAAAATCTTGACGAGTGCCGTAAGGATTACTCTCTAAAAACTTTACCTTATTTGGAAAAACCACCATGTTAGAAGCCAGTGAAGAGATGTATTGCCAGCTATTTTCTACTGCGAAATTTGAGGTATAACCTAGTAGTATTTTTCGCAACATAATAATATCCAAGGAAGAAATCCCCCCAGAATTATCAACATCCGCAGCAACCAATGAAGGAATGGATTTAATGCTATTATTACCGAGGATATGATTTTGGATCAAAAGAATATCCTTAGTGGATATACCAGCTAATGGTCTGGCTACATCGGTGGCAAGAACAAATTCATAGGCTTTACACGCTGATAAATTTTTTATTGAAAATTCCCCCAACGCATTGGTTGAAAGAATCACCTGATTTGAAAAATACACGCCCATATTGGAAATAGGCACTTCGTTTAAGTTTCTGAAACTAAAAGAAGCTTCCATATCCATTTTTCCACAAACCTCAGGATAGTTTACCTGGTTAAAAACCAGCGACTGCATTTTTTTTATGGCAGAGTTAGCCAAGACCAAATGGCTAAACTTCACTCCTCGTATCAAATTTTTGTCATCGGTACTTAAACCAGGCTCCACTTCGTAATAGAATCTATCGCCATCTCTTAGATTTGTGAAGGTAAGAATTAAAAAATGCTTCATCGTTTCTCCAAAAATAGTACCTTCTAACTTCCTTTCCGAGAGCAAAGCTACCCATAAGTCTATAGATTCAATATCTCTGAAAAGAGACTCCAGCTTTCTGGATAGGGTTTCATTATCGGGATTAATATCGGCGATAGATTTATAGGCAGGCAATTGTAGTGCTTTTCTCAACTCATTTATGGAAGGCAGGCCCCTTTCCCGTCCTCTTTGAATATTAATAGCAGCAAAATCGAAACCTCCTTGTCCTGGTTTGCCGAACAAAAAATTACGAATATCGTCCACTATTTTTGAATCAAAACGCTGTTGAACCTGCGAACCCATGCCTTGCAGAAAAGGCTCAATACCGCCGCTTTCTTTGATCGCTGATACTTTAAAAAAAACATCTCTTAGCCTAAGGTCACTCGCACTTTGAAAAGGGGTACCATCTGGATTCAATCTTCTTATTTTGCTACTCAACAGGGTATGGCCCAATCGAAAACCTGCCCCAGTGAACTCGTTGCTTACCGATGGATTAATATTATTTTTATACCCTGAATAAGCAGGTAATTTAACACCTACCGACGGCAACCATTCATTAAAAAGTATTTGCTGAATAAAGCCCCCTACTATTTTCCTGGCATATTGATAAATTTCTTCATCTGACCAGGCTGGATTTTTTAATTTGATTAAATCACACTGTCTGTTATGTTCCCGAACAAAAAGGGTATGAACGGAGGCTAGCAGAGGATTTTCATTGGCACGGACATCGCCTGCAACGAACAATTTAGACTCCTCCCCTGTATCATTTCCCATCTCTGGAGCCATAGGATCAATGGGAGAATTAAATTCTCCATTCGACGTATTATAGGGCAATAAATTACCTTCGGACACCTTAAGTTTTCCATTTTTAAATGATCTCAACCAGTTTGCTCTCTTGATATCTGAGCCGTAAACAGCTGAACCATCAATGAAAGAGGTAACCATATTAACATGTTGCCTGGGGTTAGATATGGAATTACCCGATTTTTTATCGAAAAGGTTGCGTTTCATTTGAATCACCGCATTACCCATATCATTTGGATCAAACCAAATATCTCCAGAAGGCACGGCAATATCAAATCTTTCTGAATTATTTGGTGTTAATCCAATTTCATGATCTATAAACTGTCCAAAAACCCAACAAAAATCACTTAAGTTTGATGGATCTTTTATATCAATTTCATCTTGAGCAAAAATTTCATTACTAACAACCCTGCCACTGATCTTACCGGTAAAAGGTTGAAAAATACCGTCCTGGTAGGCAGCTTTTCCGAGTCTGACCAGATTCGTTCCTGTTGCGCCCCAGAAAGGATTTGAGAGGTTATTAAAAGTACCGTCAATAGTTCTACATTTGTTATCTAGGGACGCCTGTGAAAACCCCAGCTCAAATAACAAACCATTCACTAAAATTAATAGTAGTAATTTTTGGCACATGGTCATATAGATTAACTGATATTGAGAATAATAAGCGAACAAAAATACTTTTTTTTTCGACAAAATGTTTGAAAAACTAGTAAAAATAAAGGGGAGACCTATTGAAATATCAAGTTTTCAACTAGCAAGCTCCACGAGGGAAAGTTTGAAAATAAAAATAGGTATGCCTAAATGGTATTTTTTAATGTGTTTATTCATTTCCTTTAATGTTATGTCACAAAACATGGCAGATTGGGGAAATATGCATGAAAAAAAGATCATTTTCCAAGGGGACGACATATTATTGGACAGTTTACCGATTTTTTCATCCTCTGTAAGTGTTTTCCAAATTAATCCACTCATTTCTGTACCTGATAGCTTATATTTTAACATTTCCGGAATTTTAAAATGGCGAAACGGGCAAATATTTAAAAAAGGGACTCCCCTACTTATTCGATACAGAACTTTTCCTAAGGAATGGATAAACACCAAATCCTCTAATTTCCTGCTTATTCCCGACACCCTTGAAACCTTTCTTTTGATGGGGAAAGGTGAATTAGCGTCTTTTTCCATGGCCGACGAATTTAGAAGAATTGATTACAGCGGTGGCTTTATGAGAGGAATCTCTATTGGTAACAGACAAGATCTTGTGCTTAATTCCCAATTAAATCTTCAGCTTACCGGCGAAATTGCGCCAGGCTTCACCATCAGAGCTGCTATAACAGATGAAAATTTGCCTATTCAAGCTTTTGGAAATACCCTGCAATTACAAGAATTTGATAAAGTTTTTATTGCTTTGGAAAAAGATCAATTTCATTTTACCGCAGGGGATTTTGAAATTCAAAGAGATCAAAGCCACTTTAATAATTTTTATAAGAAAGTACAGGGTCTTAAATTACATTTTTTTGACAAGGAAAATAAATGGGAAACCACTGGTAGTGCCTCCTTTTCAAGAGGACAATTTCAACGGGTTGCCTTAGATGTGTCGGAGGGGAACCAGGGTCCATACAGGATTTCAACGCCAGCCACAGGAGCTATCACCGTTATCCTGGCGGGTACTGAAAAAGTCTTTATCAATGGAAAAAAAGCAATCAGGGGAACTTCAGGAGATTATATCATTGACTATAACCGGGGTGAAATTATTTTTACCCCCAACCAATTGATGCTAAGAGAAACCAGGGTGGTGGTAGAATTTGAATATGCAAATACCGAACAAAACAGATCTATACTGGCTTTCAACAGTCAATATCAGCATAAAAATGGTACCTTTTTTATCAACGGACTCACCCAACAAGACAGTAAAACGAGTCATAGGTACCGAGGTTTGAAGGAGGAGGATGTAAATGCATTAGCGAATTCCAACTCGGCGTTAGAAAAGCTTTATCTTCCTGGTTGGGAATCGTCCAATGATACCGATCCTACCCGAACCTATTATACCCGGAGAGACACGCTTTTGCCATGTGGAAAAATGGATACTTTTTTTATATATGTTAACCAAGCTTTATCAGATAAATATACTGTAAAATTTGGCGTACCCTCTTCAGGAAAGGGAAATTACAGATTGTCCACTCAGCTCATTGGAAACGATAGAATCTACGAATATGTACCTCCTGATCCTATTACCTGTGAGCCTCAAGGTCAATATGAGCCCTTCATTCCTATTTTTTTTCCTTTGGCAAACAGCATCTTAACCATTGGACAGGAAAGTAAAATATTCCAAAAAATGAGTTGGCGAACTGAAATGGGGCTTTCCCTTCAAGATAATAATCGCTTTTCATCCTATAAAAATAAAATGAACACAGGCCTGGCGAGCTGGAATGAATGGAAATGGCAATCTCCTTTAGGCGCTTCTGAAAATCTCATAGATATATCCCTAAGCCATGAGTTTGTGAGTAAAAAATATACTGCCTTAGAACCCATTCGCCAGCCTGATTTTTTAAGAGATTGGGGGCTCACAAACCAGTTAGGAAAAGTTGAACTCCCTGAAAATAACGAAAATACCCTCCGTTTAAAGATAAATTACAGTGGTCAGCAAGGCATCAAATTAGACTACCAAATAGAGCATTATCTTAGACAGGGACTTTTTAACGGCTTACGGCAAAATACGGCCGCTACCTGGGCCAATAAAAATTCTTCTTTTACCGGCGCTTTTAATCAGGTAAAAGCAAATTATTCTGGTGAAAATACCTCCTTCTCCAGACCCAACATTCAATTCATGCATACTCTGCCGGGTAAAAATAAGTGGCAATTTAGCGGTCAAATGGAAGGTGAAAGAAAAGTACAACAGAACCCGGCAACTTCCCTGATTCATTCTAGTAGCTTTGCTTATCATCAAGTACAATTTTCTGTAAAATCGCCTGAAAAAAAGGCAAATACCTTCGCATTAAGACTCCAGGACAGAACAGATTTTTTACCCGATAAAGAAAAACTTCAGATGAGTTACAAAGCGCGCTTTGTCAAGTTGGAAGGAACGCACACCTTGAGTAATCATTTTAAAATGAAACAAATATGGCAATACAGACATTTGTCCTATATGGACAGATTAACAAATAATATGTCGTCAAAAGGGGTTTTACTTGGACAAGTTCAGGGAGATGGCTCGATTTTAAAAGGTTTAATTCGGGGAAATACGGTGTATGAGAGAGGAAGTGGTCAGGAACCAAGACTGGAATATACTTACATAAAGGTTGCTCCGGGAGAGGGGACGCATATTTGGTTGGACTCGTTGTTTAACCAGGACGGCATTTTACAACAACAAGAAATGATGATTGCCCCCTTTCAAGACCAGGCAGATTTCATCAGAGTGAATACCCTAAGTAATCAGTATTTACCGACCAGGTTTCTGCATTTCACCCAATCCGTTACCGTTGACCCCGGCAGATATAAAGGCAAATTATTTAAAAAATATGCCCGATGGCAATGGAATTCAACCTGGCGAATGGATAAAAAAACCACGGCTGACCGGGGATTAATTTCCTCAAATCCTTTTTCCGTCAGCATAGATGACCCCAATGTCGTATCTCTAATTTACCAGCAAAGGAATGTTTTGATTGTAAACAAGGGTCATAAATTATGGGATATACAGCTTGGAAATAATCAACAGCTTCAAAAATGGCTACAGACTATCGGCTCAGAGATGCGGGTACAGCAAGAGGCATTTTTAAAATTACGTTGGAATATGTCGAAAAAATGGTTGCTTCGAACGGAGCTGGGTAAAGGCGGCATTGCACAGAAAGCGGAAAGATTTCCAGAAAAGAATTTTGATATGAACACTCAAAAAAGTAGTGTATCCCTTCAGTTTTTACCTACCAACTCATTTCGTTCCCTTTTAACATTCACGAATGATCAAAGTACGCCGCGGGAATGGAGCGAAAACACCGGAACCCTGAATAAAAGGGAAGTAAGTTTTTCTACTACCTGGAATGCGAAGGAAGGTCAATCTGTCCAGGGACAAATGTCAAATATTTTTATTCAGTACAGTGGATTGAAAAACAGTCCTGCGTCATTTGCGCTCTTACAGGGTTTACAAACAGGAAATAATTGGCAGTGGACCCTTCAATTTGAAAAAATAATAGGAAGAAATATTCGTCTTTTATTCAAATATCAAGGACGAAAATCAGGAAACGGACCTATTTTTCATATAGGTAATATTCAGCTTGGCGCTACTTTTTAAAATCTTATGAATAAGGTTCTTATTTTTGTATTATTATACCATAATTGAAATAACTATTTATGTTCCACTTACGCGCTCCCCTTTTATTTACGCTTTTATTTTTTTTCAGTTTTGCCTCTGCTCAATCTTATTGGAAAAATCAACGGATAACCATGCAGGCCAGTGATAGAACATTAAAAACAGATGAGGGAAGACGCTGGATCGTGGACATAGATCTATTAAATAAAGCGTTACACCAAAGCGAAAAAACCAGTATTTTTCTACCCCACCCCAATGGGGAATTAATTTCCTTTGACCTAAAGGAAGAAAAGGTAATGGCAAAGGAGCTTGCTGATAAATACCCCAATATTAGGGCTTTCTCGGGCCAGGCAACCTCAAATAAACAGCTATCCATACGTTTGGAATTGAATTCCAGGCAGATAATCGCCGTTGTTAAAAAAGGTAGTGAGGAATGGTATGTCGAGCCTGACCCCAATAACGACTCATTAATAATAAGTTATGATGCTCAAAACAGAATAATACCCGAAGCCTCCTCCGTACAATGTGAAACAAAAGAAAAGAGCATCGAGGACGTCATAAGAGCGCAAGAAAATGCCCTTTCTTTTGGTAGCAGTCTTAGAAATACCACCGTAACCTTGAAAAAATATCGATTTGCTCTTTCATGCACGGCTGAATACGCCAAAGCAAAAGGAGGTACCATCGAATCGGTATTGACTAGTTTTGTTACTTCGGTGAACCGTATGAATCAGATTTTATTGCGGGAAGCAGCGGTACAATTGGAGTTGATTGCAAAAAATGATTCCTTAATATTTTTTGATGCCGAAAAGGACCCGTTTCCAGAACCCAATAATCTTACCCAGCTGTTAAATCAGAATGGCGCCGTTATAAATAGCATTGTTGGGGCAAATAACTATGACATTGGTCACATATTTACCTCGGGTTGTAGTGGTGGCGTGGTAGGTATTGCCACATTGGGTAATGTGTGCACCAGTGGCAAGGCCCGTGGAGTTACCTGTCATTATTCATCAAATCTACTGAGCATCACACTTAACGTATTTGCCCATGAATTGGGGCATCAATTTTCCTGTTCTCACTCTTTTAACAGTTGCGCTGGAAATCAGGATAATGTGGCTCCGGCAGACGGTTTTGAACCAGGAGGAGGTTCTACCATCATGTCTTATGCAAGTGCTTGTGGTGCTGATAATTATCAATTCAATGTAGATGACTATTTTCATGGAGGAAGTTTGGACGATTTCATTCCTTTTGTCCAGACGGGTTCCGGTGCTGGTTGCGGTATAAATATACCAACGCCGAATGATGTACCCGAATTAACTTTAGCTTATAAGAATGGGTTTTCGATTCCTATTTCCACACCCTTCAAACTGGAGGCGGCGGCAACGGATGCCGATAATGATAAATTGACTTATAATTGGGAACAGATGGATTCCGGGCCTACGACCCCCCTTGGAGAGCCCAAGAATAATTCACCCCTTTTCCGCTCATTCCCACCCCAGGAAGAGTCCTTTCGTGTCTTCCCTCAAATGTCAGGGTTACTTGCAGGCAGCGCGTCCAGAGTGGAAATATTGCCAAATTATGCCAGGAACTTATCTTTTCGCGTTACCGTAAGAGATAATAACCCTCAAGGTGGTGCCGTCGTCTGGAAAGATGTACAATGTAAAGTGACTGATCAGGCTGGTCCATTTATAGTTAACACACCTGCATCTAAAGCAGTGGCTGGGGGAACCCTCAACGTTTCCTGGAAAGTAGCCGGAACCAATAAATTACCCGTTAATTGCCAGTTTGTGCATATAAAATTATCGGTAGATAAGGGATTAACCTTCCCATTTACGCTGGCTCTGAATACACCAAATGACGGGAATGCCCTGGTTACTCTTCCCCAGATAAGCTCAGGAAATGCCAGACTTTTAATCGAAGCGGCTGACAATATATTTTTCCAGGTTTCGGAAAAAGAATTTTTCATTGAAAATCCGACCGCGCCTCTTTTTACCTGGAAATTAGCGCCCGCAGGAATTCCCTTACATTGTTTACCCAATAATGCCGTTTTTAATATCACCACCAATAGTGCCCTGGGATTTGATTCCACCCTTACCCTCGGTGTTCAGAGCGGTCTTCCTGCTGATGCCACCTTTTCATTTAGCAAAAACCCTATAAAACCAGGTGATTCTGTTCAATTGACCCTCTTATTTAAAGGCATTCGCAGAGATACCCTACCATTGATACTTACAGCGAAAACAACTGCGGGAACAGTGTATCTTCAGGAGGCCTTTATTCAAACTTTATCGACCGATTTTAGTGGCTTGAAAACTACTAAACCCTTAAACGGACAGTCGGGAATTATACTTTCCACCCCCTTTGAATGGGCCACTTTACCGAATGCCGAGTCGTATGATTTTCAACTTTCAACCTCACCCCGCTTCGGTCAGGACGATTTGGTAAGTAGCTCCCAGGGATTAAAAACAGGAACTTTCACTCCCACCGCATTTTTGGCTGACAATCAATTATTTTATTGGAGAGTGCGGGCGAATAATGCCTGTATCGTCGGCGAATGGTCGGCAGTATCAACTTTTCACACTGCAGTAACTAAATGTGAAGCAAGCAGAAATACTAATCTTCTCACTATTCCCGGACAGGGAACGCCTACCGTTGAGAGCTCTATTGTTATAAATGAAGATGGAAACATAAAAGATATTAATATCCCCCTCATAAAAGCAACGTTTGAATATGTGAGAAATTTAAGAGTCTCCCTCGTTAGCCCAAAAGGTACTGAGGTGATTCTTTTCGACCAAAGATGTGCATTGACTAATAAATTTATCCTTGGATTTGATGATGAATCACCCAAAGATCTTATTTGTCCTCCCGATGATGCTATTGTTTTCAAACCCAATCAACCTCTTTCTGCTTTTAAAGGAGAACCCTTAAGAGGTACCTGGATTCTTCGATTCAAGGTGGTTAAACGAGAAAGTATTACCTCAGGATCTATAGAAAGCTGGAACATTGAATTTTGTTCTACCTCCACCCCTCTGATGCCAACCTTAGCCAAATCAGACACCTTGTTGGTAAAATCTGGGGGTAAAAACTTCATCACTCCGCTTAACCTTACCGTGAATAGTCCGGGAGTTGCCGATACCGCCTTGAGATTTATAATTACCTCACTGCCTCAAAACGGTTTTATACTTAGAAAAATGGATACCTTAACAATAGGACAATTTTTTACGCAGGCTGAAATAAAAGCCAGCTTAATCAGTTATGTGCACACAAATAAAAATAGTACTCAGGATGTTTTTGGATATATACTTTCAAATGGGGCAGGTGGATTTATTCCACTAAATTACTTGCATGTTAAAATTGATAATACCGTCAATACGACATCTCTACCCTCGGCGCTTACCTGCACCATTTTTCCAAATCCAAGTCCCGGCCTTATTCAGGTGGCATGGGATTTTTTGGTTAAAAGAGACGCTCTACTCGAAATTCACAATCTCTCTGGGAAACTTATATTTAAACAATTATACCCTTCCTTTCAACAAAAAATAGACCTCGATGGTACTCTCTGGGAAAAAGGAACGTACGTGTTAACTATACAAGGCGACCAGCAGCGTGTAACTACATTGTTTATAATCCATTAATTAATGAAGGTAAAAATAGGTATTTTATTTGGAGGCAGCTCCAGGCATAGGGAGAAATCGTTCTTGGGTGCACAGTTCATAAACTTGTATTTGCCAAGTTACTCCATGGAAAAAATTCTTCTTTGGATGGACAAAGAAGGAAAACTTTTTCGTGTAAAGGAATCTTGTTTTCTCATTGGCGATTTAACAGGAAATATAATTAAAGAAATAGATCCCTCCAATTTAGGTCAATACATTAACATTGCTATGGTATCTCTTTCCGCCGATGATAAAAAGGCAAGCTCATTATATGATATTTTAGATCAGTTAAATATTCCAAATAATTTAAATAATTCCTCCATAAAATTTGCTCAGGACATTGAAAATTGGTGGAATGCCCTAAAAACAGTAAACTTAAGAAGCCCTTCTTCCAAAAAACTTAGTTTAACAGATTGGGATAATGGCACCACGGAAATCACAGCATCAGCATTTAAAAAAGAGTTAGGTGAGTTAATACAGCTTATTCCTATGCCTTACTCTTCCAAAAATGGAGGAAGTTTTATTGTGCCAAACACAAAAATTGATATTATCCAGGAAAGGATAAACCGCGCGTTTTTTAGGGATTGGATAAGTAAAACGGACTGGAAGAACAGATCGGATTATGAAAAAGAAGCCTGGATAGCATGGCTTTCAGATTCATTGGAAGGCCCTGATTTTCCTCTCCATTTAGTAACTCAAGGAACACAAAAAGTAAAAGTAGAGCGAGCTGAAGAATTTATTACCTATTTAGATAAATTATTCGCCGACAATTCAGCGGAAGAATTCGTCATAGGCATAGAGCCAGCCACGGAGGAAGCTTACATCCAACTGGTCAGTATTCCCAATGGGGCACCCTTCCAATCTGTCGTTTGGTATCAAGATGATTCATGGCATTGTTTACCCCCCGTGACAAATAATGACCTATTTTTGGGCAGAAAAAATGAATCTGTTGAGCTCACAGAACTTCAGGTAACAGAAATTTCTATCCAAATGATCCAATTGGGTCAACATTTTCAATTTAATTCTCCCCAATTAGTTTCAGGCTTTGTTACCTCATCTGGAAAATTCTATCCAATTGAGATACAATCTTTTATTGAAGTTATTGATGAAAAAAACTGGTTTGAGCATTTAGGCTCCATAGATCAGACCCCTACTTCTTTTTTAGAAATTATAGTAAAACAAATATTGCATTTCCAGGAACTGGCGGGAGGAATATCGGGTAAAATGGCCTCTCAACTAACCCAGATTTTAACAGAAAAAAATCAGACAGATTATCCTGCTTTCTTTCAGGCTTTCTTGTTGGATTCCATGGAGATCGCAAATATACACCATATAAAGGAAGCCATAGCATGGTATGAGAAACTGGCCATGGTCAATACTTCAGAAAACATATTGGTTTTTTCTGAAAATAGCAGTTTGGGGATAATTCTTTATAGGGTTCCAGCACGATGGATATACCTTATCATTCAAAATAAATTGGAAATTAACGAGTTATTTAACAAAATAAGAAATCATTGCCCTAAAATAAGTGTCGCTGAGTTAAAAGAAAAAGAGGTTCGAATAATACCCATAACTTCAGGAAAAATAGCTACGACAAGGGTGCTTTTTCAGTGGCTGGAAATGGAACAACTTCCCTACTGGGGGGTAGGCTCCGCCTTTTCAAAGGTAAATTATACAAGAAGTGCTCAAATACAATGTTTGAATAAAAATGGTATCAATACCGTTCCATTCTGGCAAATATCAACGTGGTTAAACGAAAAAAGTCCTTCTGCTTTTGGATATTTTATAACTACTGACGAATACCATTATGATAAAAAAAGAATTGAAATCTCTGGGGAACATGAAATAAACGCCTTCAAGGATTTTGTAAAAAATACGCCCCGCCTTCCTGAAACACAAAGGAATCGCAAAATCTGGCAACTTTTTTTTGAAGAAATACAGGAATCTAACCCTTCCAACGCCTATATATTAGAGGCATTGGAAGAAGATGAAATAATTATTAGTTTCTTTCATCTGAAAAATTCAGAAGATTCATTTGAACGCTTTTACCTTTCCCCCATTCATGCCCAAAAGGGGAATGATGATCAGATAAAATTCCTTTATCATCAACATGAAAGTACGTTACTCGAAAAAATATCATCCGTATGGACCGAATTTATCGGGCAAATAGAAAAAGGACTTCAGTCCTTAGCGTTCAATAGTCCCGGCTATGTTACTTTGAATGCCACAGTATTTGAAGATAAAAGTTTTCAAATTTTTATAAAGGAGGTTAATCCTTTATTTTCTGCCCGGGAAAAATGGATAGAAAATATAATGTTGCATAATCAGATTACATGGAGTCAATTTATTTATAATCAAAATGAATATGCAAAATATAAAATGCCGATAGACATAGTATTAGAGGAAACCGAAGAAAGTATTATACTATTTGAAGAAAAAAAATTACCATTTCAACATGTAAATTCGGACATTGTGGCTCCAAATGAAATAGCAGTGGTATTACAAGAAGAAGCGAAGGAAGAAAGAGAAAACAGAATAAACGAAGCCATGAACAATTTAGCCCCAACTCGATTTTCAAAAAACTTTAAGGGTTACGCCTCAGAAGCTTTTCGATTTTTGACCTCCTGGTTTTTTATAAAAAATCTGTTGGCTTTCATTATCTGTATTTTCATTATCATCAATCTGGTAAAAGGTGTCCTTTTCCTTTATACCAGACATGGGTCCGCTAATGAAGTTATTGACTATTCTGGTATGCGTTTTGATTCTGCCCTGGAAAAAGCTGACGACCAAGGTTTTAAACTTGTAGCCAGTGACGAAGTGTATGTTTTAAACAGGCCAGCGGGGATCATTATAAGTCAGGTACCGGAAAAAGGGGCTAAAATCAAATCGGGCAGAACCATATTTTGTGTCATCACTGGAGGGGATGCACCATCGGTCACTTTACCAAAGCTATCTAATAACGATGAATATGAGGCTTATCAAAAACAATTATTACGATTAGGTATATATTCGAGAATAAGGGAAGAGCGATTTGAAGCAGAATATGAGGAAAAAACCATTTTAGAGGTTTATTTTGAAGGAAAAAGGCTTTCAAACAGTAGAATAAATACCAGTGTCGTAAAACTTCCGAAAGGCAGTTATCTAGATTTTGTCATCTCTGTGAGGAATACAGACCGCGCACCCGTTCCCAATCTGATTTGTTATACCTACGAAGAAGCGGCTACCAATATCGTTCTTAATGATTTAACTATTGGCACCATAATGGGGCCTGAAAATGATGTTTCATTTGCTGGTATGTATGTTTACAAACAAGAACCTATGTCAGGAGAGGGAGTTTTTTTACCAAAAGGCAGCCCTGTTATTCTTTATTTACAAACTGAGAAACCGGCTGAGTGTCCGGAATATTAAGACAAACACCCATGGAAAAATCAACTTTATCTGCCTTAACTATGAGAGAATTACATAGATATCTTGGGTTTTTTTTAGTTGGCATCATGTCAGTTTATGCCATTAGTGGCCTGGTACTCATCTTCCGGGATACTGATTTTCTAAAAAAGGAAAAAGATATTTCCAAGGAAATCGCCCTGAATGCTAATCCGCAGGAACTTGGCACATTATTGGGTATAAAGGGATTTAAATTAATAAAGACGGAGGGAAATAAAAGTTATTTTGAAAACGGACAGTACGACGCAAGCAACGGAATAGCTCGTTACAAGGTCAAGGAACTGCCATTTATCATGGATAAAATGACGCATTTGCACAAGGCAAAGTCAGCAGATCCTCTTTACTTTTTCAACATATTTTTCGGTTTTTCCCTCCTGTTTTTTGTCATATCCTCTTTCTGGATGTTTTTACCCTCTACCAGTATTTTCAAGAAAGGAATGTATTTTACCATAGCCGGCATCATACTTACCTTAATTCTTCTCTTTATTTGAGGAAAAATACGGCTGTTTATTTTAAAGCCTGATAAATAGCTACATTAAATTTATTTTGTAATTCGCCCCATTCCGGACCGGCACCTAGTTGCTGCGTCATTAGAACAGCCACTATATTTTCTTTAGGGTCGGCCCAATAAGTAGTAGCAAAGGCTCCTCCCCATGAAAAAGTACCTACATTTCTAATATCATCGGTATTAGCGGGGGTGACTATTGAAAATCCCAATCCAAAATGCGTGTCACCCATTAGCCTTCCGGAGTGATTACTAAGTATCATTTCCACGGTTCGGGGAGAAAGTATTTGTTTACCATTATAGGAACCTTTATTCAGTAACATTTGAAGAAAAATACCATAATCCTTTGCGGTTGAAGATAGGCCGGCACCACCTGAAAAATAGCTTTTATTCAACTTTGGGAAATTGGGTGATATCGGACTTTTTCCATCTTCCATTTTGGTAAAAAAGCGGAGACTATCTCTTGTGTAAATACTGGTTAGTCGAGGTTGTATAGCTATCGGAAGGTTAAACCAAGTGTCTTGCATACCTAAAGGTTCACAGATCATTTTTTGAAAAAACGATTCCAATGATAAGCCAGATATTAATTCAATGATATGACCTAACACATCGGTATTTAGCCCATAATTCCATCTTTCACCAGGCTGATATTCCAAAGGAAGCTCTCCAAGCTTTAGCATTGTAGTATGGATATTGGCATCTGTTTCTCCAATTCCCGCAGAAATTTTATTTTTGGCATAAATGGCTTTGATTGCAGGACTGCCAATACCTGCATAACCCAAACCAGAGGTATGGGACAACAGATCTCTGATGGTAATATCTCTTTTTGCAGGAACCGTAGTATAAGTAGAGTCCTTTTCAGAAAAAGTATTCAGGACCTTAAGATTTTTAAAGGTAGGGATAAATTTATGTATAGGATCAGATAACAACAAAGCACCAGATTCCATGAGTATCATTATACCAACAGAAGTTAATGCTTTAGTTTGTGAGGCAATTCTAAAAATGGCATCCTTTTCCATTTTCTTCCCGGTACTCCTGTCATCTACGCCATACCCCCTATGAATTAACAGTTTGCCGTCTTTTGAAACCAAAGCAACTGCACCAACTATTTTATTATCTGACACGAAATCCTGAATGACTTTGTTGACTCTTTCCAATCGCTCCTGATTTACCTTTGGATGTGGTAAAACTTCTGAGGAAAGCACCTGTTGACCTAAAAGAACCAGTGAAAAGTTCAAGCAAAATAAAGAGAAAACAAAAAACTTTTTCATAACCGTTATATTAAAAATTCAAAAAATAAGGTAGTTAAATTAAAATTAGACTTTTCTTTTCTTTTGGTTCCGAATGGCAATAGGACCATACCAAAGCCAGAAACCTGTGACTGTAAAGACAAACAGGGCTATGCCTGTTACAGAAGTATAAAATAACTTGAGAGGCTCCCCCTCCGTTTTAAAATAAAAATCAAGAAAAGAACCGTCGTGCACATCTTCAATAAAATCGGATCTTCTGGAATGGATTTGCAATAATTCGCCAGTGGCGCCATCCAATTGAATTTCCTGATAGTGCTTCGTAAACACAAATTTAACGATACCCTTATCGGGTCTGACATCTATTCTGTCAAGCTCATCAGAAAAAGAAGGCCCCAGAGAGTCTTTTAATACGAGGAAAGCATTTTTCTTTAAAGAATCGAGGGAAATCCATTCACTTAAAATGGTTGAAGAACCCTTGGCCGATTTGGGTAAAATGATACCTCCACTATTTTTTTTCCACCCTAATAATAGACCAGAAATAGAAATAACGAAGAAAAAGATAAACAAAAAGGCACCGGTGGTTCGGTGTATCTTTCTAAAAATACGTAATAACTTAACTTGCATACCAATGAAAAACTAACATTGAATAAATCAAAGATAAACATTCATTCCCATGGAATGATGAAATATATGGAGAATTAACTTAATCTTAGCAAGGTTAATGGATTATAAAGGGCACTCTCATCCATTTATTTTTTCTTAAAACCTTGGAAATCAATGAATTTTTTGATTCGTTAGCCCCTTCCAGTTCGTTTAAGTTTTTTATCGTTAATGTGGAAATTAAAGGTCTCGTGCTTTTAATTTCATTTATTTGACGGTGAATCATTAAATGAGTGTATATTTGCCGTTTTTAAGGTAAAACCAAATCATGGTATTTGAAGACTTAGGCATAATGCCTGCCATTCTCGAGGCATTAAAAGGAGAAGGATACATTAATCCAACCCCAATCCAGGAAAAAGCGATTCCTATATTAATAAAAGGTAAAGATTTACAGGGTTGCGCCCAAACGGGCACGGGTAAAACGGCCGCTTTTGCCATACCCATTTTACAACGGTTATCCCAGAATCCTTTACAGAAAAACGGACCTAAACCTATTCGCACCTTAATACTTACTCCAACACGGGAACTTGCCATTCAAATTGGTGAGAGTTTCGCAAGTTATGGAAAAAATGTAAATATTAATCATACGGTTATTTTTGGCGGTGTCTCTCAAGGGGCGCAAGTTGATGCCTTACGCCGTGGCGTTGATATTGTTATAGCTACCCCCGGAAGATTAATAGATTTAAATAATCAAGGTCTCGTAACTCTCAATAAAATCGAAATTTTCGTTTTAGATGAGGCGGACAGGATGCTTGACATGGGATTTGTAAATGATGTTCGGAAAATCATAAAATTGATACCTAAACAAAGACAATCGATCTTTTTTTCCGCTACCATGCCTGATTCTATCACCCAGTTGGCATCTTCCATTTTAACCCAGCCACAATATGTAGAAGTAACACCCATCTCTTCTACTGCTGAGACCATAGCACAAGAACTTTATTTTGTGGATATGGTAAATAAGCGCGATTTACTTCTTCATATTTTAAAAGATAAGGAGTTAAAATCTATCCTGGTGTTTACCCGCACCAAGCATGGAGCTGATAAAGTGGTAAAACTTTTAGAACGCGAAAGTATTAAAGCTGCCGCAATTCATGGAAATAAGTCGCAAAATGCAAGACAAAAAGCATTAAACGATTTTAAGGATAAAAAACTTAGGGTTTTAGTTGCGACCGATATTGCAGCAAGGGGCATAGATATTGATGAATTAGAATTGGTCATCAACTATGAAATTCCAAATATCCCAGAAACCTACGTTCATAGAATAGGAAGAACAGGACGTGCAGGACAAATTGGAAAAGCCATTTCATTTTGCGATAGCGATGAAAGAGCTTACATGAAAGACATCCTGAAATTAACTAAAATTAATATTCCTGTCGCCAATGAACACCCGTTTTTGCCGGCTGACGGAAATACCGATTTAAGTAATGCGGTCAAACCCAAAATTAAAGCACCGCTACCTCGCGAGAACAGACCTCGCAACCATGCGTATGGATCTACTTCTAAAGGTGGGAATGGGCAAAGGAAAAGAGAAAATAGTTTTTAACTATTTATTTTTATACTACTGATATTATAAAAGGAATCCCCGATACAAAAGTGTCGGGGATTCTTTTTTTTCATCATTTGAAAAATACAGTTTGATGTACTTCGTAGGGTGTGGTATGTCCTGACGATGGAGTGTCATGCTGTTGAGATGAGTGACCTGACGGAGACATGTCATGCTGTTGAGATGGGTGATCTGACGGAGGGGTGTTACGAAGATAGCGGGGCTATGCCCCTATGTGATGTTGCCCTTTCACAGACCTACCAAACCAAAGACTACCTCTCCATTCCTGGATGGAAATTATGCGCGCAGCAGCCAGTTGTTTGAATCAGGATTTACAGGATTTCGAGGATTAACCATAACGTCGTTGGTTTGGGTGGAAAGGTAATTTATTAAAGGGTGCTTTCATTGCCAGGCTTTTCGCCGATGCGTAACGCATCGGCGAAAAGAAGGGTAAAAAGTAATCCTCTACCAATGACCCTTACCTCCAAATCGAAGACGTCCACTATCATCCGTGAAATCCTATAATCCTTGTAATCCGTGATTCAAAACTAGATGTTAAGGGTAATTTTCACCAATAAAATCAAAAAAAGAGGCTACCTTTTTAGATAGCCTCTTTAATATATCAATCTAAAGTAAGTTTTTGATATGGTTCTCTATAGTCTCTTTGAACATACTGATTTGCTGGTTCAAAGTTAGTAACCTTCATATCTGCGGCATCCCACAGTAATTTTATATATCTGCCTGGATAATCGAAACGACCTGGCCGTGTAGGAGAAGGAGCTCTGTAATCATAGCTTCTAATGGCCAGATTTCCAATTAAAACCATTTCGGTAAGGAAACCAGCTATTTCGAAAGGTGAACTCAATTCTTTATTCCCATAACCGGCCATGCAACCATCGACCCATTGCTGATAATGGCCTTCAGGTACTCTGGCATATTTTTCAGGCACTTGCACCTCCTTTGTTTTAGCAACGGGAATCAAGCGAGGATTAATACCATAAGTATTGGCCATCATTTTACCTTTATCGCCAGAAAAAATGATACCATTTCCACCATCACCCATCATTTCAGAAATCTCCAGTTCTTCAGGACGTTGAGGAATAATACCTCCGTCCATCCAATGTAATTTAAGGTCAGGCTTACCTGGTCTTGGAAATTTGAAATGGATGGTAGAAGAAGCAGGACAACTTTCCGGATAGTGGGCCATGGTAAAATTATCGGAATAAATCGTGGTTTGGCTACATTCCACCTCTGACGGATAACCAATTTTAAGCACAGAGAAAGCTGATTCTACGATATGGCAGGCCATATCACCCAGGGCACCAGTTCCGTAATCCCACCAACCTCTCCAGTTGAAAGGCACCAATTTTTGTACATATTCTCTATACGGAGCAGAGCCTAACCAAAGATCCCAGTCCAATTCTGCGGGAACAGTAACCGAGGATGTTGGCCAGGAAATCCCCTGAGGCCAAACAGGTCTATTGGTCCAGCAATGCACTTCATTTACCTCTCCAATAACGCCCGCTTCGTACCATTCCTTAAGTTTGCGAACCCCATCGCCTGAAGCACCCTGATTTCCCATTTGGGTAACCACTTTGTACTTTTTAGCTGCTTCGGTAAGCATTCTTGCCTCATAAATATCATGTGTCAGAGGTTTCTGTACATAGACATGTTTACCCATTTTCATAGCCATTAAAGCTTGAATGGCATGCATGTGGTCAGGCGTTGAAACGGAAACAGCATCAATTCTATTCCCTTCTTTTTCCAACATAACCCTAAAATCCTTATATTTAGGTGCTTTAGGATGTAACGCATAAGTTTTAGCTGCCTCGCGATCATCAACATCACAAAGCGCCACTATATTTACCTTACCCCCTTTGACGAATTCAGCAATATCACTGGCTCCCTTACCACCTGAGCCAATGGCAGCAACGTTCAGTTTATCACTTGGCGCTACATAGCCTTTACCACCAAGAACATAGCGAGGCACAATCATGAATCCTGCAGCGGCCAATGTTCCGGTTTTAATAAATTCCCGACGCTTCAGCGAATAGTCCTTCTTTTTATTTTCAGTTGACATATCTTAGGTTAATAGGGTTTTTAGGCTTAATTTTCCTTTGCTCCTGTAAGAACAACGGCTCCACCCCCAACTGAAATTTTAATGTTTGAAACATTCCCAGCTGTTCTCATGAAACTTACCTCGGCATCGTAACCCTGGATATTCGCTGTAAACACATCAGCCTTTCCTGAGGCTTTTAATGGAACAGAATCACCTGTATCAGCGATAAGTGCCAATGAGCCGTCCTTTACCCCTACGCTTACTTTTTGAACGTATTCATTTGATTCCATTTTAAAGGAACCTGAATAAACTTCCAATGCTGCGGTGGATACCGCTGCAGGCGCTGTCGCAGGTGCTGCTGTCATCGTTGCAGGTGGAGCTACTGCTTCCGTTTTTGAAACCGCTGCCTTTTTAGTACAAGCCAGAGTAGTTAGTAAAACCAATAAATAAACAAACTTTTGCATAACTTTCTTTTTTTGATTAAAATATGACGCTAAATTAATTAAATAATATAAATAAAGAAAGGCATTTGCATACAAAGCATTGCACACTCCTAAACTACCCGATTAATAACAGATTTATACCCATTTCCTAAACAACTAAAATCGAGGGCTATACTTTCCAAAACAAACCTCTTTTAGCACAATAATGAACTATTGCTCCCAATATGATGGTAACAATAAAGGCTCTGAAAAGCAAAAACAGCGTAGATTGTCCAAAAATGTCTCCCAATCCGGAAATATTAAACAATGGCATTAAAAGAAAACCAGCCATAAAATAGGCCATTAAAGCGTTTTTACCAATACTTTGTATGGGATATAAAAAAACTGATAGTTTACTTGTTTCTATTTTCATGAAGGCATGTACCCAAATAAAAGCAATACCACTACTAACGAAAAAATAGCTTAAGGTAGATGGGTCTTTTTTAATACCCCCTTGAAAAGGCTCCATAAAAAGGCCACAAAAAAGGATGAAAATACCTGCATAAAAGATTTTATTTTTATCAGTAGAACCCTTTTTTTTCCATTTTTGACGATAAAAGAAAAAGGAAACGGCCAATAAACACGATAACAAGGTAAGTTCAAGACTCCTATTAAACAGGCCCAATAATACAGACAAGGTAAGGGCGAAGGAAAGTATAAAATAATCCCATTGAAAAGAAATTTTTTCTAGGAAGGCTTCCTTTTTTAACAGCCAATCTCCGGCGAGCGTGCCAAGTAAGAAAATGATAAGGTATTTTAATAAATAAGGACTTACCAAATGCCATGGATCTTGCCACCTCCAAAAATTTTGCATATAACCACCATCCATGTCCCCTAAATAGGCTGCTAAAACCATAAAAATAAAGCCTAAACGAAGTAACTCATTTTCCTTACTTGCATACCAAAGGAGCGCACCAATAAAATAAACATTGGCCAGTACGCGCAGAATGGAATCGTTGTTTTTAATATCCAGTCCGCCCCAAAAAACAATTTTTATATAAACAAGCCCCAAAAGAAGAAAAATGCCCGAAACTTTGAGGGAAAGCGTGCGGCGAGGCAACCAATCAGGATGTTTAAAAAACACTAAAAATAAGCTGGCGTAAGCAGCTATTCCCGCTATATCAGCTGCATTACCCGCTCCAATATTCCTCAGTGGGGCAAAATTAAACGAAAAAACAGCTAAGGTTAATAATAGGAGAAATCTCTTAAAAAGTTGGAAAAAAGTATGTTTGAACCCCTCCTTTTCTATGTTTTGAGGTAAAACAGCTGGAATAACTGCTCCCATAGAGAAAAGAAAAAAGGGAAATACTAAATCTACCCAAGTGAGCCCAGCTATCATAGGATCAAAAACATGACTTGGCGGTGGAACCTGAGCGTGATACATCCAGGCAGGCAAAGCGCCATTGAAGGGAAGTAACCCGGAAAAGACCATACCAATGACGGCTATTCCTCTCAATATATCAATCTCGTATAACCTATTTTGCATTCAATCCCATTTTTTCATCCCAGGTATATTTATGTATGAAATCGAAAGTTGCCTGATAAGTTTTTATCCAATGTTGATGCATCAGAAAGGAGTGTACCTCATCAGGAAATACCAGTTGCTCTATGGTAATGTTCCGACGACGCAGTTTCTCAATAAAATAAACGGTTTCATTAAAAGGTACATTGCGGTCGTCATCACCATGTATAAATAGTACAGGTGCTTTCCAACCGTCTATAAAATATTCAGGTGAAGACCTGAAGGCAAGGTCAGCCGCTTCCGGGTATTTTACAGGGTCATACCAGGGGGCAAAGGTGGGAATTTCATCGTTCCAATTATGGACTCCATGAATATCTACACCAGTTAGAAAAAGATCGCTTCGCTGAGCGAGTCCGTGAGCCGTAAGATAACCGCCATAACTTCCGCCCCAAAGGGAAATTTTAGCTGAATCAATATCCTCCCTGTCCCTTAAAAAATGCGCAGATCCAATTAAGTCTTTCACTTCACTGGCGCCCGTTGCTCCATAGTCTTTAGCTTCCCGAAAATTCAAACCATATCCAATGCCGCTTCTATAGTTGAGAGTGAGCACGAAATACCCTTTATTTGCAAAATATTGATTTAAGGCATAGGCATGGGAGTAATATAATCCATGGTGAAACCCGGCCAACATTTGCCTTCGACTACCTCCATGTAAAAAGATAATGGCAGGGTATTTTTTTCCCTTTTGGTAATTAGCAGGTTTTAATAACTGACCAAATGAGGTGAACCCATCCGTTGCTTCAATAGAAACGGTTTCCGGCTCAACCAGCGTAGCAGGGAAATTGACAGGAAACAAATCTTCTGCCAATGCCCGTTCCTTACCATTTAAAAGAATGTGAGGCCAGGCTGGTTTTAGTGCTGTCGATTTTAGGTAAACCAATCCATCATTCAGCTCCTGACATTTCCACGCGATATTTTTTCCACCCACTTTAACTTCAATGGTATTATTCTCAATATTAATTTTTCTTATATGTCTCCTATCTACATCGCCGTGGTTGGAGGAGATAAACAATGATTTTTCATCTCTTGAAAGTCCCCAGTTTTCAACTTCACCTTCACCTGGGGTCAAATCTTTAACACTTCCATTTGCATCATTTCTCGCATAAATATGTACCCATCCTGTTTTTTCCCATGGAAATAATAAATAGTTGTTTTTTGTCCAGATAAGCCTGTTTTCTGTTACCGGGAGATCTTCATTAAAAACGGAACCCATTCCATCATCAGCCCTCCAGATTTCTTTGGTTGTCGCATTGGACAAATCAATAACTCTGATTTGCCATGGATAAGACTCACGTTTTGGTGAAAAGGGTAAATTAAATCTGATGGGAGCAATTCTTATGAAAGCCAGTTTATTTTCCGTTGGATGCCAAACCGGATCTGTATCTCTATCTGCTGAGGGATCGGGAAAAAATATCTTTTTACTCTCTAAATCATAAATCCCTATATAAGCATGCATTCCTTTTTGTAATCGGAAAGCAAGCCACTTTCCATTTGGGGAAAACCGCAACTGGGACACACTACCCATCACCTTAAAATATGGATTTACCACATAACCCGATGATTGAAAGGTCGCAAGATGAACCTGATTATTTAGAATGAAAGAAAAATTACTGCTGTTGGGCGCCCATGCCGGGTCACTACCTTTAGCTACCTTCATTTCAGATTTATCCTTCAGATTTAGTATATAAATGTGT
>CAMDWC010000011.1 GCA_945878825.1 Haliscomenobacter hydrossis DSM 1100 | reverse complement strand
GGAAATTACTTATAATTGTTTCATTCTTATTATTTACTTACTTTAGCTATTATGGATAAAATTAGAATTCTTTGGGCAGACGATGAAATTGATTTGTTGAAACCTCAGGTTATGTTTCTTGAATCAAAAGGTTATGAGGTGGTTATGGTAACAAATGGCCATGATGCCGTCGATGAATGTGCCACAGGAAATGAGTTTGATGTGGTCTTTCTGGACGAAAGTATGCCCGGAATCAATGGGCTGGAAACCCTGGCACGTATTAAACAGATTAATCCTAATCTGCCGATTGTGATGATTACTAAAAATGAGGCGGAAACGGTTATGGAGGAGGCCCTGGGTTCACAAATTACCGATTATTTGATTAAACCCGTTAATCCTAATCAAATTTGGTTGACCCTGAAGAAAATTTTAGATAATAAACGCTTGGTTCGGGAAAAAACATCTTCTGACTACCAACAGGAGTTCAGACAAATTTTTATGCAACTCCAAAGTGGCATGGATTATATAGAATGGGCGGAGATTTATCAAAAAATTATTTCCTGGGAACTTAAAATAGATCATTCTAATTCTAACGAAATGGCTGATATTTTGTCTCAACAGAAAAAAGAGGCGAATTCGGCATTTTGTAAATATATAACAGGTATCTATCCGCATTGGATGAAAAATCCGTCGGAAGGTCCGGTAAAATCATTTAATCTTCTCAGGGAAAAGGTTTTTTCACACATTCAGCCTGAATGTCCAACTATTTTACTCGTCCTTGATAATCTTAGATTCGATCAATGGAAAGTGATTGAACCGATTTTATTGGAAAGATTTAAATTGCAAAATGAAGATTATTTCTTTAGTATTTTGCCAACCGCCACGCAGTATAGCAGAAATGCTATTTTCGCCGGTATGATGCCCGCGGACATTGAAAAGCAATTTCCACAGTTTTGGGTCGGTGATATTGAAGAAGGGGGCAAAAATAATTTTGAAGCAGAATTGCTGGCCGCGCAAATTAAAAAGGTGTTCAGACGGGACATTAAACACGAGTATTTTAAAATTACGCAAGTCCAGGCCGCCAGACAACTTCATGACAATATCTTTAATTGTTTGAATAATGACCTTACCGTTATTGTATATAATTTTATTGATATGCTCTCTCATGCAAGGACTGAAATGGAGGTTTTAAAAGAATTGGCGGGTGATGAAAAGGCTTATCGGTCTCTTACCAGATCGTGGTTCGCTAATTCTCCTCTCTGGGCTGCCTTAGAACGGGTGTCCGAGAAAGATGTGAAGCTTATTATCACCACTGACCATGGTACCATTCGGGTAAATACGCCCGTTAAAGTGGTAGGTGACAGAGAAACTACCAGTAATCTGAGATACAAGGTTGGAAAAAACCTCCAATATGATAAAAAGAATGTACTGGAATTAAAGGATCCCAGTCAAGCTGGTTTGCCTCGACCTAATGTTAGTTCTACTTACATATTTGCTAAGGAAGATGGCTTTTTTTTATACCCAAATAATTATAATCACTATTTAAATTATTATAAAAACACGTTTCAACACGGTGGAATATCCCTGGAGGAAATGATTTGTCCTATTATGCATCTTCGCTCTAAGGCTTAATGCTTTAGCCATTCAGGATAGGCAGCGTGTAACTGAGCAATTCCTTTTTTCTTTCCTAAAAAAAGAATTTTTTGTCCGAATATACCCTTGGCGTGAAGGTGAAAAATGCCGAGAGACACACCAAACCATCGACGCCTTTCTAAGTAGGATACGGCGTCGATGGGATATCTTGCGGTCTTGAAATAATTGGTAATATAAAGGGAATCATCCGTCATTTCGACTCTTCTTAAGCGGACAAAAGTAAGTAAAATAACGGCCAATCCAGTTAAATAAAAAAATAGAGTAGCCCACCTGAAGGAGGCGTAGGGCAAAAATCCAAAATAAATTTCATCGGCCAAAAAGACACCTAAGGTGAACGCTCCGAAAAATACACTCCAGAAAACCGGTAGGAATATATTCAGAAACAGGGTGGCATTTGATGATAATCTTTCCATTAACAAGCAGATTATGAGTTCATTTCTTTTCGGTCAGCTTCTTCTTCCTCTAATTCCTTCTTTTCCTTTCTGGCAGTTACTCTTGCAGCAACTAATATGCTGACTTCGTAAAGGCCGTATAAAGGAATAGCAATAAGACACTGACTTACCGCGTCTGGTGGGGTGATAACGGCCGCAACAATAAGTACGACAACAAAGGCATGTCGTCTGAAATCACGCATTGATTGTGGACCCAAAATACCTAAATGAGCTAAAAAATAAGCCACAACAGGCAGCTCAAAGACCAATCCTGTGGGTAAAGTGAACATAATGATATAATTCAGATAGGAATCGAGCGTAGGTGTGTTTTCAACGCCAGGTATAGTAAATCCGGTTAGGAAATTCACGGCAAATGGCGCGATGACAAAATAGCCAAAACTTACACCTAATAAAAATAAAAAAGAGCAAATAAAAACAACGCCCCGCGCTGCATTCTTTTCATGTTTGTACAAGCCAGGACTGATAAATCGCCAGAATTCCCAAAACACGTAAGGAAAGGCAATAATAAAGCCAGCAATAAATGATACGGATATACTTGTTGTAAATGCTTCTGCAAAGCCAATGGCCTGCTTTTTAATGTAAGGAGGTGAAAAACAAACACTTTCCCCCAGTCCAATAGCATTTCCTATATCGCAAAACCACCGATAAGATATAAACGAGGGTTTTGTAGGTCCAAATAAAACAACATCAAAAAACCAGGCATTATTGATGAATAGAACAATTCCAATGGTTATAATTACTACTAAAGACCTTATAATATGCCACCTTAACTCTTCAAGATGGTCGAAAAAAGACATGTCTTTCTCTTCTTGTTTTTTTTTCACTGTGGTATTTTTGATTCTCAAACACAAATCTATTAAAATTTGCCCTAAAGTTTTATATTAATTAGGCTGATTACATTAAAATTGAAATAACTTCGTTTACCATTTAATGAAGTAGAAACTTTAAATGGTTGAAGGTTGACTTTAATTACTGTACATTGTGGTTATTATCAAATAAAACAAATTATGTCAAAGCTAATTTTCGATGAGATGATGGAGGTTCAGCAATCTGTACTTGAAAATTTAAGTAATATTGCGATCGTAGCCATCTCCGACAATCAAATGATTGAAGTGTCTGCAGATGGTAATAGGAATATTACAAATATTCACATCAATGAGGAAATGATGAAGGAGATGACACTTTCAGAATTCGAAAGCCTTTTAACCCTTACGGTAAATAAGGCACTCGAAATGTCTATGGAAGCAGAGGAAAGAGAAACCACCCGAATGATGGATGTTTTCTCGCCAGCCATTTTTGATTCCCTAAAATAATTGTTAATCCGTAACGATTTCCTCTATGCGTCTTTTGATAGGCTTGCTTGTGCTATGTTTCTTTACTAATGTTTCAGCCCAAACTAAAGCTGGACTTGTTGCTTATTATCCGTTTAATAAAAATCTGAAAGATGATACCGGTAATCTTTCAAATGATGCTATTGGAAATAATGGCGTCGATTACGTATGCGGTCCGCTCAATGAGGCCATTCGCTTTTCGGGAAATGCCAGCCTCGTAAATATTATTGGGGCAGTAAATGCTGAATTCGATACGGAAGATTTTACGGTAAGTTTTTATTTTAAAGTGGGGAATGATAAGGGTATTCAATACCTCTTGTCAAAAAAACGCAGCGACTGCCTGATTGATAATTCTCTGGTGGTTCGATTTAGACCGCTTACCAGGAATCTTAATGTTGTTCTCACCGAAGGGGTCAATAAACAAGTGAATATCATTTATGAATTGCCAAAAGGTCAATGCTGGCATCATGTCACTATCGCAAGAATGGCTGCAAAAATAAGACTCTATTATAACGGAGTTCAGGTGTCAGAGCAAACCTCTACCTCCCGGGTTAATGTTCTGAATAATGGTAATTTAGTCGTGGGCGGAAGCACTTGTTACGGTGCCAATGAAATTGGATTCAATGGCCTTATGGACGATTTACGCTTCTATAACCGCGCGCTGCTGGAATCTGACATTGGAAAATTATATCAACCCGTTGATAATATTGTTAACAATAATGACATTGTCTATGTTGGAGACGACGTGGTGACTAAGTTGTCCCCAACCTGTGCTACAGATTTTACCTGGTCTCCCAAATTCTGGGTGAGTGACCCCTCCATAAAAGAACCTGTCATTTCCCCGCTGGCATCAGGAAATTATACCTACAAACTGGAACTCAAAGATGCCTCAACGCCCTGTATTGCCACGGACTCTTTTAGAATTGTGGTTATCGATCCCAATGATTTGAAATGCAATGAAGCATTTTTACCCAAAGCTTTTACGCCTAATGGAGACGGACTGAATGATTCCTTTGGTTTAAGTAATCCAAGAATCATAGCTTCACTGATCTCCTTCGAAATTTGGGATAGATGGGGAAATAAAATCTTTTCCGCCACTAATTCAAGTGATAAATGGGACGGTACTTATAACGGACAGACCGTTCAGGCTGGAGTATATCGTGTGCTGGTGCTCCATCAGTGCAAAGGGGACACAATAACCAAATCAACCACGGTGCTGGTCATGAATTAAGGTTAAACTTTTAAATTCCTCGAATTTTTGGGTTAAGTAATTCTACTTATAAGGTTGCATCGTTATATTTATTTTTGCCAAGTCCTTAATGTTGAAACCGCCAACAGCGAATAAACTCCGCAATAATATGGATGCTGCCGAGCACAAACACCTTGTATAGGGCCTTATAAACTGGCCAATACGGTGAAGAATAATACGAGTATTGATTGGACGATAAGAGAGCACGTTCAGGGGAAAAGTGATAATTTATATGAAGCGGGAACGGATCACTATTTAATGGCAGCAGAACCGGAATAAAAAAAATGGAGACTGATACCTGGTTTCTAATAAGAAAAATATGAGTGACCAAGAACCGGGACTCATATTATTTTGAAATCTTCATTGAAAAATGTGAGGTTATACAGAAAATGGGCTTAAAATAAATGTATCCATCAATATTGACGAAGTACTCACTTTCAATGGAATATACATTTATATTTAGCGAAATAAACCTATAAACTTTACTTAAAGCAAAATGGATTGCTGGAACACATTTATCGTCCCAACAATCCATTCAATTGCCTTATCCGTGGAAAAGCAGTATATTATTTTATGATAACAAAGTCGCCGGAATAAGGGCGCCTGTAGCCGTCAAGAAACAATACTTCGAAGGTATAAACGTAACTACCCACATTGGCCGCTCTCGTTGTATAACTCCCGTCCCATAATATAGTCCCTCCGTCACAATCAATAGGCACCATATTTAGGGACTTTATCAGGTTCCCCCAACGGTCAAATATCCTAAAATTCGTTACTTCTTTAACGCCTAAACAAGAATGTATTCTTAATTCATCATTGATACCATCCCCATTCGGTGAAAAAACATTGGGTATGAATACAGAATAATTTCGATCTACCAATACCTGAATGTTTCCATTGCTCTTACAGCCATTTATATCGGTAACTTCAAGGTTGAATTTTTGATCCCCGTATAAGTTCCGAATGGTCGGATTTGCTATGCTGGCAGAAGATAATCCCACACTTGGCGTCCATTTATAGGTTCTTATGGGGTTAGACGTTTGAATGGCAGGCTTTAGCTGTGTTGAGCTGTCACCCAATGGAATGTTTATACTGCCGGGGTTAAATTCTACGAGTAAGGGTAGGGGGGAACTCACATCAATGGTTTCCGTATAAGCACATCCAAGGTAGTCCTCAACTTGTATAATAGTCCTGCCTGCAAAAATTTGTATATTTTGGTTCACGGGAAAGCTAATACCGCTATTGTTCACACTAAATACGTAATCTGATAATTTTAAGCCATTTCCACCACTAACGCTCTTTACCGATAACGTGGTTGTGGCACCATAGCATAAGGGAGGACTCACCGGATTAAAAAAAGCAATGATCGGATCAGGTGTGGTAAATATATGTTGGGTCTGATCTTGACAACCTTTACTGTCTGTCACCGTAATTCGATATGTGCCAGCAGGCAATTTATCCTTACTGTTACTTGAACTTGCTACTCCCGCGTCGGTTGACCATTGATAGGGATTGGCTCCTAAAGGATTAATTCCCGTTGTATTGGTTAATTTAAATACTAAAACGCCATCGGATAAACCCGGGCAACTGACGTTTTTGGTATTTTTTGTGTCTAAAGTAATTAATAATTGAGCGGGTTCAGTAATGGTTACCTTATCCTGTATCGTACATTTATTTCCGTCCGTAATGGTTACTGTATAAGTACCATTTTTCATGTTGTTAATGGACGATGAAGTCGATCCAGTATTCCACACAAAAGTAAATGTACCTCTTCCTCCTGTTGGGGCTAAATCAACGGCACCATCACCTAATCCAAAACAAGTTACTGGTTTAACCGTCGCATTAGCTACGATAACCGGAGGTAAGGGAATATTTACGCTTTCAATTTTTTTACACAAATTATTATCTGTTACCGTCAAGGTATTAAGATTTGACCTTAATTTTATAGCGGAGCTGCTGGTTGAAGCCGCCTTACTTTCCCCGCTACTCCATTCAAAATCGAAAGTGCCGACTTTTCCGTCGCTGTATCTCGCTGTAGCCGTTGCTTTTCCGTCTTGCGTTCCAGTGTAACAACTGACTTCCGTTAAACCGCTCATAGTAATGAGTATCTCTGGGGCATCGACTAAAACAATATTTTGACTGAAGGTAGGACAGTTGTTAGCATCGACGAGATTAAAGCGATAGGTTCCCTTACTTATGTTAACAAGCGAGGTACCCGTTTGAGTGCTATTTTCCCATGTTATTTTGTAAGGCGCTGTTCCGCCTGTTGGTGTAATGACGATGCGGCCGTCTGCCTTACCTACACAGGTTGGTTCAAATGTTTTGGTGTCTGATAGCTTGAATGGATCAGGATTTAAAACCTGAACGGAACTATCCACAGAACATCCGTCACTACCCCTTACAGTAACTTTATAAGTTCCAACAGACAATGCATTAAGAAATTGACCACTTACGCCATTACTCCATGTATAAGTGCTTATGGGTGAGTCGCCGGCCGTTGCCTTTATCGATAATTTTCCGTCCGTATTTCCAATACAACTGACAAAAGCGGTATTCAATTCAGTGATTTTAGGCGGAGTGCGGGAATTTATGGTAAATGCAAAGGGTGCTACACATCCTCCTCCGTCTTTTACAGTGACGGTATATGTCCCTTTAGTCAGATTCACCACGGCGGAACTATCCGATAAATTACTGGTCGTCGCACTGGCCCAATTATAGGCATAAGGACTTACACCACCCTTTGCCGCTACTTTAATTTTTCCGTCCTTACCACCTCCTGCAGTACACGATTCTTGAGTGTAAGTTATTGTATCAATTTTTAACACAGCAGGATCTTTGATAACCACCGTTTTTCCAAAAGAACATTGTTTCCCTGCTTCAGAACTCAACATCGTAACGTTATAACTGCCTGAACATAAGCTAGAAAATTGGTAGTTGAGGCCGCTTCCAGTTGGAACACTTAATCCTGAACTGATATTCCAAGAAGGAGCAGCCGTAATTGAGGAAGCGACCACAATAATAGCCTTTCCATCGCATTTTCCTAAACAACTGGCATCCACAGGAGTGATGTCAAAGTCTAGTTTTTTAACTGCATCAATGATTACAGGTGCTGATTTTTGACATCCCCTGGCATCCTCCATAGAAAAGACATACGTTCCAGGTAACAGATTAGATCTTAACGATGTGGTTCCCGAAAAAGAGGCCACTTGATCTGCCCATTTTAAGGTGAATCCTGTTGCAGGTCTGATACCTCCACTCACTGAGATTACAGCTTCGCCGTCCGCAACACCAGAACAGGTAGCTTTGGTAAGTGAGGAAGTTGTAATATTCAATTTGCTGGGATTAGTCAGATTTTCAGAAGCTTTTGCCACACAACCAAAATTATCCTTAACAGTAACTGTATATGGGCTGGATAACGCGTCTAAATCTTGTAGAAAATTAGTTTTTGCAGGATTATTCTCCCAGGTAAAATCAAAATTAGTTAAATCATTTTCCTCTTGAGCATCAATCAGTATCGTTGCTTTAAGCTCCCCATTGCTGTCATTATTACAAATGATATCTTTGATAATATCTAACCTGACAACAAAATCCCTCGATGGTGGAATTTCTCTTTCCTTGGTTGAAGAGTTTGGAGTAGGGGCAGAATCTGTGATAGTTAAAAGATAATTTCCCGCTTTTAAATCTGTAATATTGGTTTTGCCATTCAAACCATTTATATTGGTAAATTTTGTGGTATTGTCATCTTTGTTTAGCCAGGTCACTTTATAAGGCGCAGTCCCTCCAGTTACCGTTACCTCGAACCCTCCTGTATTATTTCCCACATTCTGGCAGCGAATACTATCTACTTTAACATCTACAAATAAAATCTCATTGGTTACATTTACCTGTCCGTTTGAAAATTGAAAACCCATTGGCTTGCCACAATCATCTTCCAATGGCGATGGTGCAGTTCCTAAGTTTATAAAGGTTAATGGGCTCGTTTTTCCGTCTGCTCCAATAACTTCAAGGCACACATTAAACAATAAGTCACCATCATTCAATGAAAATGGTGCTCCTCCCGATTTGAAATACGATATTTTAATATCGTTAGATATTGGGCTGTAACTTATGTCACTTTGTCCAATGCCTGCTAGTTTAGTATTATTTGTATTTAAACTCTTAAATTTTAAAACGGTATTGTCCCAGGTAACCCCCAAAGTTAAGGAAACAGCATTCGTGACTTTGGATGCTGTGACGGGAATACAAATTTCGTCGCCAAACTTTGCATTTTGTCTGGGTAGGTTGAAGGTAGTCGATGGACAGGTAGTAATATTTAAGGTAATATTTCCATCACAGCTGTATTCATCTGTCGCAGTGATAATGTATTCTCCTGGTATTGGAACAAATATTTCTAAGGTATCATTGTGCTTATATAAATTGGTGCTTATTATTTTACCTTTTATATTGGCATCATTTTTATTAATTATTGAAATTTTAGTGTAGGAGCTACTATTAAATTCAGGTAATCCACCCTTTACAACAATCCTGCTGACACAATTATTGATTAAACAATTTTTAGGTACCTCCTTAATAATGATCGGATTAAGATAAGTAACTTGTATAGCTTCCGTTATATTTACATTCACACAAGCTCCCGCCACCGTTGAACCCGTGGCTATCTCATACTTTTTTCCACTAAAATCATCTAAAGTAGCTGGTGCAAACCAATAGCTTACTGGCCCTCCTGAATTAAAAGAAGACTGAAGTTGACCTTGATTGAAAAAAGTCAGGTCTCCGTTTATTTTTTCTTTGACCATCCAAAGTCCTTCCGTTTTGGAGGTAAAGGTGCCACCTACGGCTACCTGTGTTAGTAAACATGGATCAGTTAGAATGTTTGATAAGGCTGGCCCAGTAGGTCCTTTAGGTAAACATTTATACATAATATACCCAATACCAGGCAGTGTAGCGGGTTTTGGATCACCTGAAAGTCTGAAATCACCATTATGAATAACGGAAACGGAGTCGTTTTTACATAGATAAATATGCTTTCTGTCCGAAGTGGTCGTGCTTTTATTGGTCGGCGCACTATTTCCTAAACGAAAGGTGCCGGCAAAATTGTCGCAGGCCATCCGTAAACCAGAAATACTACTTTGTGATTTGTTAAAGTCAACAGGCAGAAAGGTAGGTGATTGACCTAAAAGGATTATTGGCAGGGCAATCAAAAGTAAAATGGAAGTAATGCGCATGGATTCAATTTTCCCGAGTAAGCCCTTTGACCTAATTCGGTTTTTGTGAAATGAATGAATTTCTTTAACGATTATTTGAAGGGCGAAAGTACGTAGCAAGCCAGCTTTTTAGCAATTATGATTAATTTTTTGACTTCATAATTTTATTATCTCTCCACTGATACTTAAAATCCTCAGTTTTGGTAAGTAAGCTCTTGCTTCTTCCATAGATGAAAATTTACTGACGATAATCTGATACTGAATAATTTCTTTGGATATTTCCTTTTGTGTTATGATTACTTTTTTTTCTACCTGCCTCTGAAATTGTTGCATATATTGAAGCGCTTGGTCGTGTTGATGGAAATATTTTATGACTATGCCGTAATAAATGTTCTCACTATTTTCAATTATATTGGGGTGATTGGGCAGCAACGCAGGCCTGGTTAAATGTTGTAGGCTTTGATTAGCACTTTTATCACTCATATTACCTATTTGTAAGCGTTTGTTCTCTTCCAAATTCCAGGTGTTTAGTATCGACAGCAGTTTAGAGGCATTCTTGGCCTCCTCTATACGTACAAGCTGGTTTCCCGAAGCATCAAATAAAATCATCGTCGGCAGCGTGTTTACCTTGAAAAATTGCTTTTCAGCATTTCCTATCGACGTTTCTATATTTAGTTCAAGAAATAAGGCATTGTCTCTAAAAAATCTTGCTAAATCTTCATCCATAAAGGTAGATGTTTTCATCCATTGACAAAGTTGTACCCATTCAGCATGGAAATATATAAATAATAATTTCCCTTCCGAGCTACTCCGCTTCATAGCGTCGGCCACTGTTTTATCGCTGCTTATAAAAGGACTTTTTACCTGTCCCGCGACAAAATAGGATGTAAGTAAAAATACAAGGACAAGCAATCGACGCATAATGGAAATGAAAATATATTTAATGTTAAAATGTAAAAAAGGTTTTTTTTGAGGTTAAGGTCTGATAATAATTAGTGATTGAGGTTTGAACTTATTGCCTGAAGCATCGGACAGTTCATACCAATAATAACCTCTTTTTAAGGCCGTTAAATCAATCTTGTCCATAAAATATTTATCTTTAATTACATAAGATTTCCTAAATTGTTCCCCGCCTAATTGATTCCAAATAATGAGTTTATAGTTTCCCGGGGGCAATGAAATAAAATCAAATCGCACCATGCCTAAGGTAGGATTTGGTGCCGGATAAGCATTAGGCTTTATTTGTCCCATAGGAAAAATATTTCTTTCGGGAGAAGGCGTTCTGAAACTTATTTTTTCAGCTTTCAGATTATTTTCAGTGGGGTCCATTTTCACTGTAACCACCGTTTCCCGATATTCGGGACTATGAAAATGATAAGAAATACGTTGTGAACTTTTTAATGGAATATTCAGTATTTGCCATGATCGTCGGCCTATTTTTGTTTCAATACGCACAGGGATGTATTTATCCATTCGTTTTTCCCGAAGTACATCCATTATTTCGCCAGGAAGTACCATTTTGCCGTAACCATCTAAAATAGTTTGCCGTTCTATGGTATATTTTATGCGAATGGAATCGGGCTGTAGCGTAAATAGTTTTAAAAAACTGGGATCGGCATTTATTTTTGAAAACGTAACAAAACAAGTGGCTTCATCGTAAAAACCACTTCCATATTTTGTATTGGTCTTTTTTTCAACCAGGGGGTCAGTGAAAACCCATTGAGAAAATTTAGCAAACCCCAGAAAATCAGGCCCATTACCAGCCAGCCAGAGTAGTTCCGACTTATCTTTGGTGAAAAATCCTTCTATATTCTCTTCTACCTGAACTTTAAGTACGGCACCAGCTGCTTGCCAGTTAACTTTTTGCGTCACAGGGGAAAGCAAAGAACTGAAATCCCATCTTTTATTGGTACCTCCCTCCCAGTTTAATAAGGCGGGTGATTTTTCTACTTCATAATGGAAAATATCTCCTGCCTCGGGTAGCATCACAGGAGTACTCAAATTACCCTGTGCCAAGGCCTTCATTTGGAAAAGGACAAATATTAAAACATATATTTTAACGAATTTTTCATTAACAGGCATAGAAAAAAAAAGATTGTTTGTTATGTTCATAAGCACACTTTATCGAAAAGGGAATTTGGCGATTCTTGTTCAACAATTTTCCCTTCTTGTATAACTAAAATTTCGTCAACGTGTTGTATCGAATTAGACCTATGTGCAATAATTAAGAGCGTTTTGTTTTCAAGATAGGGGGAAATGTCAGATTGAATAGCGTTTTCCACTTTGGTATCTACCGCAGAGGTAGCCTCGTCCATTATAATGACAGGCGCATTTCTTAACAAAGCTCTTGCCAAGGCAAGCCGTTGTCTTTGCCCTCCGCTTAACATCAATCCCCGGTCACCAATGTGCGTATTATAACCCTCCTTCGTGTCCATTATAAATTCGTGCGCCTGTGCTATGCGCGCCGCTGCGATAACCTCTTCTATAGGTATATCCTCCCTTCCTAAAGTTATATTCCCTAAAATAGTGTCGTAAAATAAGGTGGTTTCCTGGCTTATGACGGAAAATGTAGATCGAAGATCTAACAGGGATATATTTTTTATATCTATACCATCTATCGTTATTCTTCCTTCTGTTACATCATAGAACCGCGCCATTAATTCACAAATCGTTGTTTTACCAGCGCCAGACGGTCCTATTAAGGCTATCTTTTTTCCTTTAGGTAAACTAAAGGAAACATTATCCAAAACCTTTTGTGTTGTACCCGGATAATGAAAACTTACCCTATCAAAAGTTATTTCCTTCTCAAAAGTGGTAAATGGAATAGGATGAGAAGGGGGAATTACCTCTGACGTATAATGCAGTATTTCTTCTACCCGTGACAAGGCTGCCATCCCTTTTCGTATATCAAAATAAGCACGAGAAAATGATTTTGCCGGGTCAATTACGTTGAAAAAGGCAAATAAAAAGGCAAAAAAAGTACCGGCTTCTATTTGTTTTTCAAAAACCTGCTGAGCACCTATCCATAAAAGTACCGTAATGACTGAAATACCCAAAAATTCTGCCAGAGGAGAGGAGAGGTCTCTCCTTTGTAACATCCGTATGGTTTTTATTCGGTACAAGTTATTTTCGAAGTCGAATTGTTTCTCCTTATATCGTTCAGCGTTAAATGATTGTATCGTTTTTATCCCACCTAATGATTCCTCCCATCGGGATAAAATAATACCTAGTGCCTGCTGAACCTCCTGCGAACTTTGTTTTAGTTTTTTCCCTAGCCCACCTATGACAAAGGTGGTAAACGCCAGCATAAGTAAAACAATGCCCGTCAAAGGTGGACTAATGTAAATCATTAACCCAATACTTAGCAAAATAATAAGGGGTTCCCTGAAAATGGTTTCCAACACCTGCAAAATACTGGTCTCTATTTCTTGAACATCGGTACTTACCCGGGCAATGAGGTCTCCTTTTCTTTCTCTTGTGTAAAAAGAAGGGGAAAAGGATAAAGCTTTGGCAAATAGTTTATTGCGAATATCTTTTACCACGCCATTTCTCACTGGGGCCATAAAAAAAAGAGCAAAATATCTACTTACGTTTTTAAGTAAAAACACCCCCAGTATAGCAAAACAGACATACAGTAAAGCCTTCATTTTGCCATTTTGGGCAATGAATAGTAATAATTGTTGCTTAAACCACTTTTCCTGTTGAAGCAACGCACCCTCTGCATAATGAGAAGCCTGGGAAGAATCTAAAAATAAAATATCTAAAAAAGGGCTTATTAATGGAGCGCTCAATACCGTGAAAATAGCGGTTAGTATATTGAATAAAATAGCAAGATTTACCTCTTTTTTATAATTAAAGAGGTAACTCAGTAAGCGACAAAAAGGATTATTATTCATCCGGTATTTTTCCGGTTACTATTCGGTCATCTTGAAATCATTCAGGAATCCGGTATGGAAATTACCACTGCGGAAATCTTCATTTTTCATTAACTTTTGGTGAAATGGAACGGTGGTTTTTATCCCTTCTATGATAAACTCATCTAACGCTCTCTCCATTTTCAATATACATTCTTCCCGCGTATGTGCCCTGCATATTAGTTTGGCTATCATGGAATCATAATATGGAGGAATGCCATATCCCGCGTAAACATGCGTGTCAACCCTTACACCGTGTCCTTTTGAACTATGGAAAGAGGAAATACGACCTGGGCTCGGGCGGAAATTGTTGTAAACATCTTCAGCATTTATCCTGCATTCCATCGCATGCGCCCGCGGATATTGATTTTCCATGGTTAATGGATATCCGGCAGCTACCCTAATTTGCTCTTTTATCAAGTCGTGATCAATAACCTCTTCAGTGACAGGATGTTCTACCTGAATACGGGTATTCATCTCCATAAAATAAAAGTTACGATATTTATCTACCAAAAATTCAATAGTACCTACTCCCTCGTAACTTATGGCTTCTGCCGCTTTTATAGCTGCATTACCCATTGCTTCACGAAGGGCGTCAGTCATAAAAGGGGAGGGACTTTCTTCTACTAATTTTTGGTGACGGCGTTGTATAGAACAGTCTCTCTCCGATAAGTGTATAACTTTTCCAAATTGATCACCTATTATTTGAAATTCAATATGTCGGGGATCTTCAATGTATTTTTCAATATACATGCCGTCATTTCCAAAAGATGCTTTTGCCTCCTTTCTAGCTGCATCCCAAGCTGAATCAAAGTCTTTGTCGCTCCAGATAACCCGCATTCCCTTACCACCACCGCCGGCAGTGGCTTTAATAATTACAGGGTACCCAATAGATGCTGAAACTAGCTTTCCTTCGTCAGTGTCTTGTATCAACCCTTCAGAACCGGGAATAACAGGTACGCCGGAGGCTATCATGGTCTCTTTCGCTGTTATTTTGTCACCCATCTTCCTGATCTGATTGGGTTTAGGACCAATAAACTTAATGCCGTATTCGGCACAAACTTCCGCAAAATCAGCATTCTCAGCTAAAAAACCATAACCAGGATGAATAGCATCGGCATTGGTTATTTCAACAGCTGCCATAATTCTAGGCACACTTAAGTAGGACTCGGAAGATTGAGGAGGTCCAATACACACCGCTTCGTCAGCGAAACGGACATGCAAACTCTCTCTGTCTGCCGTGGAATAAACAGCTACCGTTTTGATACCCATCTCCCGACAAGTTCGTATTACCCGAAGGGCAATTTCTCCACGATTTGCAATTAATATTTTACTAAACATAATTAACCCTTCGGATTGAGTAGAAAAAGCACCTGATCGTATTCAACAGGCTGGGCATCTTCTACAAGAATTTTTTCAATGGTACCAGAAAATTCGCTTTCTATTTCATTGAAGAGTTTCATCGCTTCAACAACACAAACAACGTCGCCGGCAGAAATAGCATCTCCTACCTTCACAAATGCTGGTTTGTCAGCTGAGGAAGATCTGTAAAACGTGCCAACAATAGGTGATTTTACAGCTATGAGGTGATCAGTAGCAGTTTCCGGTGTATTACCAGAAACAGGTGCGGCAGTAGTTAAAGTTCCTGCAGCAGACGGAGTAGCTGTAAGACTCGCAGCAACAGGTGCTACCTGAGGAGCTGAGTAAGTTTCATGAATTACCCCCTGATAACTTTGATTTCTGCCCCTTTCGTAATTCTTAGTTCTTATGGATAGCTCAAATTCGCCATCTTTCATCTTGAACTCTGAAAGGTCTAGTCTATTAATGAGTTTTAACAACTCCTGTATTTCTTTGAAATCCATATAGTTATTGTTTTACACGTTCCATGTATGCACCAGAGGCCGTATCAATTTTTATAAAATCTCCTTCCCCAACAAATAAAGGTACTCTAACCTCTGCACCCGATTCAACGGTAGCAGGTTTTAAAGTATTGGTTGCCGTATCACCGCGTAAACCAGGTTCAGTATAAGTGATTTGCATAACAACATACTGAGGCATCTCTAAAGTTAAAGGAGTTTCCTTTTCAGCATGAAATAAAATATCAACCTCCATTCCTTCTTTTAGTAACTTGGGGCTGGAAATCAATTTTTCATCAATAGAAACTTGGTCAAAAGTATCGTTATTCATGAAATTGTAACCCATTTCATCCGCGTACAGAAATTGGAATTTTCTTCGTTCTATCCGTACTTCATTAATTTTATGACCTGAAGTAAAAGTGTATTCCAGAACTCTTGCGGTCGTCATACTACGAATTTTAGTTTTTACATGGGCGGCACCTCTGCCTACCTGTGCGTGCTGAAATTCGATAATTTGAAAAATGTCATCATTGAACTCAATACATAGACCATTTCGTATGTCTGCAGTTGTTGCCATATTGGTTTTTTGGTAAAAAGTTATATCTAAATTTGTTTTAAGCCTCAAATATAGTCAAAAATTCGCACCGTTTCTCATGCAGGTGTGTCGTAAGCCCACTTTAAATAGAGCGCGCCCCAGGTAAAGCCTCCTCCAAAGGCAGTTAATATGAGATTGTCCCCTTTATGAAGTTTCTGCTCCCAGTCAAAAAGACATAACGGCAAGGTCGCAGCCGTTGTGTTTCCATATTTTTGAATGTTTACCATTACTTTTTCTAATGGAAAGTCCGCCATGGACGCTACCGTTTGTATGATTCTCTTATTTGCCTGATGGGGTACAAGCCAGGCTACACTGTCATTCGTTAATCCATTCCTTGCCATCACTTTACTTACAACATCACTCATGCCACTTACCGCAGCTTTGAATACCGGCTTACCGTCCTGAACAATGAAGTGTTCTTTATTTGCAATGGTCTCTGCTGACGGTGGATGAAAAGATCCACCTCCTTTCATATATAAATAGTGCTGCCCTTGCCCATCAGAATGTAATTGTTGATCCATTACACCGTATTCAGTGGAAGGTTCAAGTAAAACAGCCCCGGCGCCATCTCCAAATAAAATACAGGTGGTGCGGTCTGTATAATCCACAATAGCCGACATTTTATCAGCGCCTACAACAATAACTTTCTTATGGGTACCCGCAGCAATAAATTGTGAGGCGGTGGTTAAAGCAAATAAAAATCCTGAACAAGCTGCCGACAAGTCAAAAGTGTAAGCCTTCGTTAATCCCGTGGCAGCAGCAATTAGATTGGCAGTATCAGGAAAATGCATATCGGCAGTGACCGTTGCACAAATCAATAGTTCAATGTCTTCCGGATTAGTACCCGTTTTCTCTAAAAGCCCTTTTACCGCTTCAATACCAAGTACAGACGTCCCTTTTTCCAAACCTTTTAGTATCCTCCGCTCTTTTATTCCCGTACGGGAGGTTATCCATTCGTCGGAGGTATCAACCATTTTTTCTAATTCCTCATTGGTAAGTACATAATCTGGTACATAGCCGTGAACGCCTGTTATAGCAGCAAAAGTTTTAGACATTGTTAATAGTTTAATATGGATAATGATTTACCATAAAGCGCCGCAAATGTAGGAATAAGTGCCAACTTTAATAGGAATGTTTATAAATAAATGTCTATTGTACCACTTTATAAACTCTTTCACTGGCCAAAAGTAAACCTAAAAATGTTAGGGTACCATTAATGGCCAGTATTAAAAAGCCAAAGGTGAAGCCTTGAAATAATTCCTTCGAATAGGTGTCCAATAACCACGAAATGATGGGCGACAAAACACAAATGGGAATAATCCATTGGCTTTTTACCTTGAATTGTGTTAATATCCCAAAGGCAAATAATCCCAATAATGGTCCATAAGTGAATCCTGCCCACCTGAAAAGCTCATTGATGATTCCGTCCTTTGATATGGTATTGAAAAGTAAAATCATGAGAAACATTAATACGCTATATCCTATGTGTACCATTAATCGCACTTTCTTTTTTTGCTCTTCCGATGCCTCCCATTTCTCAAAGTTTAAAAAATCAATACAAAAGGAGGTAGTCATAGCAGCTAAGGCCGAATCGGCGCTGGAATAGGCAGCTGCAATTAATCCTAGTATAAATAGCATTCCTATGAATGGTGATAAATGGTTTAATGCCAGAAATGGATAGACCTGGTCTGTCTTTTCAGGCAATGTGATGCCAAGTTCCGATGCATATATGTATAGCATTGCTCCCATCGTTAAAAATAATATATTGGCAAAAACTAAGATTAAACTGAAGGTAAACATATTTTTCTGCGCATCCTTCAATGTCCTGCAGGTCAGATTTTTTTGCATCATGTCCTGATCAAGTCCTGTCATGGTTAGGGTGATTAATGCCCCGCTTAAGAATTGCTTGAAAAAATTATTGGGGTCACTCCAGCCGCCTTCAAAAAAGAAAACTTTGGAATATCCACTATTATTTACTGCTCTTACCATGTCGCCAAAGCCCATGTTCAGACTTTGGCAAATAAGGATAATAGTCAGAAATACAGCGCCTAACATAAAAAAAGTTTGTATGGTGTCCGTGACAACTATCGTTTTAATCCCTCCCTTAAATGTGTAAACCCAAATTAAAAATATCGTTAAAAAAACAGAGAACGCAAAAGATATTTGATAAGGCGCAAAAACAAATTGATGCAGTATCGTAGCTACCAAAAACAATCGTAAGGCAGATCCAGTGGTTCTACTTAATTGAAAATATATGGCTCCCATCTTATAGGCATGCCACCCAAATCGTTTTTCCAAATAAGTATAGATAGAAGTTAAATTCATTCTATAATACAATGGGAGTAAAACCAGGGCAATAACCGCATATCCAAGCATGTACCCTAAAACAATCTGCATGTAGGAGAATGCCTGATTCAAACCTCCTCCACCGACAACACCAGGAATGGATATGAAGGTCACGCCTGAAAGGGACGCACCTATCATGCCGATAGCCACCAGATACCAGGGGGAATTTCTTCCCGCAGTAAAAAAATCCTGGTTATTAGCATTTTTACTGGTAAAAATTGAAACAAGAATGAGCATTAGAAAATACCCTAATATGATACCTAATAATATCCCCGGAGATAATGCTTTCATACGTTTTAGTTAAAATTTTTCCTGAATGAGTTTTTTAAAATATTACTCCCCTTTACTTTCTTTGCTTAGTTCTTCTGACTCCTCTTCTATTGCTTTTATTGCAGTATTTTCATCTGTATTCTCTACTTCGGGGGTTACAGATTCTTGCTTTTTCGGAGCGGACGATTTAAATGCCATGGGTAATATAAGGAAAAGTCCCGCCATTATAGCCATATCGGCTATATTAAAGATACCAGATCGTAAGTCTCCTATGCCTATATTCAAAAAATCAACTACTTTTCCCTCTAAAATCCGGTCTATGATGTTACTCCCCCCGCCCGCAATAATAAAGGCAAAAGCTGCTCTTTGCCAGGGTCCAACCTCACTGTTAAAAAAAAGGGTAAAGCCAAAATATCCCAAAGCTAAAATGGGTATAATGGCTAAAACCCAGAATCTAACGTTTTCCGGTAGGTCTGATCCTAAACTTAAAAAAGCACCCTCGTTTTCAGCGTAGATAATTCGAAAACTATCACCCAGGTAGGATTGAGAAGGGTACCCTTTTAGCGTTTCAACCGCCCACACTTTGGTCATCCTGTCCGATAAAATAACCAAAACCATGATAACTAAGGGTAAAACAAACTTTTTATAATTCATAAAAATCACTTTAAATTTTCCCAATATTTGAGTTTCCACCGTGTAAGTAAGCGTTTATTTCTATATTGAGGTGTTAAAAAAGAACAAATATAATGATGCAACCTTACTTTACCAATGATGCCATCGTATTAGGACTATTATTGTCTGTACTTTCTTTCGTTTTTTTTACCTCCACAAGTAAAAACAAATGGATTCAAAAATTTTACACCATTTTCCCTCCCTTATTGTTATGCTATTTTTTACCAGCGCTCCTGCATTGGCCGCTCAATCTTATTTCTGGTGAAAACTCCGTGCTTTATAAAGTGTCCTCTCAGTATTTATTGCCAGCCTCTCTCATTCTGCTATGCTTAAGCATTGATTTAAAGGGAGTTTGGAATTTAGGACCTAAAGCTCTTATTATGTTTTTAACCGGTTCACTGGGGGTTATCATAGGAGGGCCTATTGCTATAATAACCGTTAAATACCTTTTTCCGGACTTAATTCAGACAAATCCTGAAGATTTATGGAAAGGACTTTCAACCATCGCTGGTTCCTGGATAGGGGGAGGTGCTAATCAAACGGCCATGAAAGAAATTTTTTCAGTAAACGAAAATCTTTTCGCTGTTATGATAGTCGTAGATGTCGTTGTGGCCAATGTATGGATGGGTCTGCTCCTTTATGGAGCCAGTATTACTGATAAATTGGACAAATGGTTAAGAGCCGATACATCCGCTATAGTTGATCTTCAAAATAAAATGTCTGCCTTCCAAAAAGGGGTTGAAAAAATTCCAGATACCAAATCACTACTCTATCTTCTTACCATTGCTTTTGCAGGCGTCGCTCTTTCTCATTGGGGTGCAGATGTTATTACTCCCTGGTTGGGAAAATATAACGATGTGCTAATTTCTTGGCGCTTGACCGCGCTGAATTCTTCTTTCTTTTGGATAGCCTTCCTGGCAACAACGATTGGCTTATTTATCTCTTTTACACGATTGCGAAACTTTGAAGGAATTGGTGCTTCTCGTTTGGGATCCGTTTTTTTATACGTTTTAATAGCAACCATAGGAATGCAGATGAATCTTAAAGAGGTTTTTCAAAATTTAGGCCTCTTCGCCGTTGGATTTGTCTGGATGTGCATACACTGTATATTATTGGTCCTCGTAGCGAGATGGATAAAGGCGCCTTTCTTTTTCCTTGCCGTAGGTTCACAGGCTAATATCGGTGGTGCCGCCTCAGCACCTATTGTCGCTGCAGCTTTTAGTCCCGCTCTGGCCCCCGTTGGCGTGCTTCTGGCTGTCCTCGGATATGCTTTGGGGACTTATGGCGGTTTGCTTTGTGCTTTTCTAATGCAATTAATTTGACGTAAAATTAAAAATTTCATAATTTTTTGTAATTATTTTTATAAATATTGCATAAAAAGCAAAGTATTATTATATTTGCATCAACAAAAGTAAGTTTTGTTTAATCATGTAATTGTGAGGTGATGAAATTGGCAGTCATGCCCTCTTGTCTCGGGGGTGAGGATTACGGGATAAACGTAGCGTAGGGCCGGTATTGACCCAGGGGTTGACCACCAATCTTCTTGTGCTATAGCTAACTGCCTCTTGGGGGTTCGAATCCTTCTCTCACAGCAAAAAAATAAGCGGATAACCCTTTCCCTGATAAATTTATTGATTCAGTGAGTGTAGAAAGGAAGGATTATCCGCTTCAGAATTACAGTTATAGTATCAAAACTTAGAATAGTATCTTTTCGCTGCCTGTACGCGCAATTTTTATTAATTTTTTTCATTCTTATCTAAGTTATATATTTTTTTACCTCCAATATCTAGTTACCCATAAGACAAATAGTACGCTTTTCCAGCCTTTTAAAGGTCGGGCTCACTTCAAAATTTATAGTCCATGCGTAATTTCTGTTTGTCTGTCGTTCTCTTATTTTTATTTTACCCAAGTTCAAATGCTTTCGTTGGTTGCCTTTCCGGTAATTGTTATGAAGGCTACGGCGTGTATATTTATCCAAGTGGCGGTCGCTATGAAGGTGATTTTAAACGGGCAAACCCCAATGGAAAAGGAAAATTGCATTTTCCAAATGGTGATTTATACGTCGGGGAATGGGTGAATTGTTACAGACAAGGTGTGGGTAAAATGTTTTACAATAATGGCGATTTATACGAAGGTGGTTTTATTTACAGCAAGTTTCATGGTATCGGAAAATATACATTTTTTGCCGGCGGAAATTATCAGGGTAGTTGGCAAATGGGTGCCCAGCATGGCTTTGGTATTTTGAACGACCCAGAGGGTACTTCCTACGAAGGTTCTTTTGTCGCTGGAAAAAAGGAGGGTATCGGGAAACTTACCCTGCGCGATGGTAAAATTACCATAGGCGTATGGAAAAATAATCAACTTAGTCCGTTTGCTCCCAAAAGTGCCTCTCCCGTTATTAAGGTCGAAACTATTAAAATTCCAAAAATTCATGCGCTTATTATCGGTGTTTCCGATTATAATCAAATGAAAAAACTAGCATTTAGCGACGATGACGCTCAACATATTTTTGATTTTTTACAATCTGAAGCAGGGGGTTCTGTGCCTTCATCACAAATTATTTTAATGAAAGATCAACAGGCAACGCATAAAAATGTAATGGGGGCCGCTAATCAGTTGTTTTCAAAAGCAAGTCCTGAAGATTTAATCTTATTTTACTTTTCAGGCCATGGTCTGCCAGGGGCTTTTCTACCCGTGGATAGTGACGGTGACTTGCATAGAATAAATCACCAGGAGGTCAAAGCTATTTTGTTACAGAGTCCCGCTAAACATAAATTGGTTTTTGCCGATGCTTGTCACTCAGGAAGTTTTCGCTCCGTATCTGAAAATGAAAGCTTTTCACATCTCCTCTATGAGTCTTTAGCCGAATCTTCGGGAGGCTTAGGCCTCTTGTTGTCCTCAAAAACAGAGGAGTTTTCTCATGAATTCGATGGGATTAAATCAGGGGTTTTTAGTCATTTTCTTATTCGTGGTCTAACCGGCGAAGCTGAGAAAAATAAGGATGGCCTCGTTTCCGTTAACGAATTGTTTGATTACGTTTTCGAACAAGTTCGTCGGTTTACGCAAAATAAACAATCGCCAGTCTTATACGGCGAAATAGATAAAAATATGCCGGTTTCAGTTGTTCGTTAATGTTAATATATATTATTTTATGATATAAATATTCTATATTTGTTCTATGAATTGGAAGGCTTTTTTTTTAATAAACTTTTTTTTAAATGGTTCATTGATCCTTCATGCTCAATGTGTCACAGGGAATTGTCAGAACGGATTTAGTGTAAAAACGTTCCAGGATGGTTCGAGATATATTGGGGAGTTCGTTCAGGGAAACAGACAGGGTATCGGAACGTGTTTTTGGAAAAATGGGTCCCGTTTTTTTGGTGAATGGAAACTGGGTAAACCGGAGGGTGTAGGCGTTTTTGTCAATGCTCAATCTGGAAAACAACAGGGACTTTGGAAAAAAGGGAAGCTTTTCGAGGAAAATCCAAATTTGGTTACAGAAAAATTATTCTCTGTATCCAGCCGTATTCAAGGTTGTTTAGCAGGTGATTGTATCGGTGGAAAAGGGGTGCTGATGACCAACGGAGATATTTATATGGGCGATTTTAAAAACAATCTTCGCCATGGGATAGGTATTTGTTATTATTTTAATGGGACAGAGTATAAAGGTGCCTGGCAAGGGGATAAACAACACGGAAGTGGGGTGTTAACCTATTCTGACGGCACTATTAGAAATGGTGTATGGTTATATAATGTTTATCAGGGCCCTACTGAAAAGGGAATAACCAAAATACCAGGAGGCCCGCAACCTTCCCCTCCCACGGTAAATGAAAAATTAGAGGGTTGCCAATCGGGGAATTGTCAAAACGGCAGGGGTACGTATCTATTCGCAAACGGGAGTATTTATAAAGGTAGTTTTCAAAACGGTTTGCCAAACGGTTTGGGAAAAATATCTTTTGTGGAAGGAGATGTGTATGAAGGGGAAATAAAAAATGGGTACATGCATGGAAAGGGGATGATGATTTCTGCCAATGGGAATAAAGTACAGGGAATCTGGGAATTAGGAAGATTCATAAAAAGTGCACAGCAAGATGTAGTCGCTAATCCAGTCTCTTCAAATACTACTTACTCTTTCTACGAGGGTGAGGTATATGTTTTAATAGTGGGTGTATCTAACTATGTAAATCATAGGGAACCGCTTCAATATCCTGATAACGATGCATTAAACCTTTTTGCTTTCCTCAGAAGTCCCGAGGGAGGTGCCATACCTTCAAAGAACATTATAAATTTAGTTGATAAAGTAGCCACACGACGAAATATTCTTGATTCCCTGAATGCAATGCTAAGTAGAGTGACAAAAAAGGATATGGTGATATTTTATTTCTCAGGTCATGGCATTAAAGGGGCTTTTTTACCCATAGATTATGACGGTACTTATGAAAAAGTAGTGTATCATCATGAAATATATTCAGCGCTTCAACAATCTAATGCTCAATTTAAAATGTGTATTGCAGATGCCTGTCATGCAGGAAGTATGCAGGAGCAAAAGGGCTTCCTTGGGAGCAGTCAAACCGATTTCTATCAAAATAGCCAATCCGTCCAATCTGATTTTGCTATGCTCCTTTCTTCAACGTCCAGTGAAAATTCTGCAGAAGCAGATAGACTTCAACAAAGTGTTTTTAGTTATTATTTAATTAAAGGCCTCGAGGGTCTGGCTGACACCAATGATGACAGAAGGATTAGTATTCAAGAATTATTTAATTACGTAGGGGATAATGTTAGGAAATTTACAGAAAACAGACAGTCTCCAACGCTTACAGGACAATTTGAACGGGGAAAAATAATAGGAATTGTCCGATCTAAAGATAAATAAAAATATATTTAGAATTAATATTTTTTTTATTACCTTTGCAGCCAATTTTTAACTAAAAATGTCTGATCCAGATGAGAAACTTTGAAGTAACTTTCATAGTTGATCCCGTGCTGTCTAATGATGAAATCAAGGAGACAGCTCAGACCTACGTAAAAAGTATCACTGAAATAGGTGGTAATATTGTATTCATTAATGAAATGGGCCTGAGACAGTTGGCTTATAACATTGCGAAACGTAGCAGCGGGATTTACTATTGTATCGAATTCCAGTTGGAAGATCCTTCTTTTATTACTGTAATGGAATTAGCGCTTACTCGTGACGAAAGAGTACTGCGCTATTTAACTATTCAGTTGGATAAATTCGGTATAAAATACAATGATGACAAAAGAAAAGGTCTCATTGGAAAGCGTAAGAAACCAGGAACTGATGCTGTGCCCCCTGCCGATGCTGTGGCGCCAAAATCAGAAAATGTAGCTCCCGCTAATTAATGCCCGTACCTCATTTCTAAAAAAAAAATGTAGCTGATTATGGCAAATAAAGATGATATTAAATTCCTCAGCAATCCTAAAATTGGCCAGAACCGCAAAAAATATTGCCGTTTTCGCCGTTTTGGTATCAAGCATATAGATTATAAAGATGCTGATTTTTTATTGCAGTTTATCAACGAACAAGGTAAAATTTTACCCAGACGTATTACAGGTAATTCCTTGAAATACCAGCGTAAAGTTGCTTCTGCTATAAAAAGAGCTCGTCAGTTAGCTTTGCTACCTTACGTTGCTGACTTACTTAAATGATTTTTATCGTTAACTCACAGTGCTCGTCACTGTTCAAATTCCAAAAGCCATGCAAGTAATATTGCTCCGCGATATGGATAAACTGGGAGATCGTTTCGACATCGTAGCCGTTAAAAATGGTTATGGTCGTAATTTTTTGATCCCTCAGGGTATTGCGCAGATTGCCAACAAAATTAACCTGGTCAATCTGGAAGAAATTAAAAAAGTTGAAGAAGCTGACGAATTACAGCGTTTAGGTGATTATCGAGCTATTGCTTCCCAATTAACCTCACAAATGCTAAAAATTGGTGCCAAAGCTGGTGCCAGTGGTAAAATATTTGGTAGCGTAACTTCTGTACAAATTGCTGCTGCAATTAAAGATCAACTTGGTCTTGAAATTCTACGCAAAAAAATTGAACTTCCCGTTGAAGTTAAAGAACTCGGTACTTACACCGCTATTATTAATTTACATAAGGAAGTTATAGGTAAGGTAGAATTCGAAGTTTCTGCTGAATAGAAATAATATAACATTCTTGAAAGGGAGGTTAAACTGCGGTTCTGCCTCCCTTTTTTTATTCTTTTTTTAAACTTGTTATCAGGTTTTCCCAAAACAGTCGTCAAAAGGCATGGTCCTTAAGGTCTACGAGTTCTTAAATCTGATAATCAGATAAATAGATTTTTAAAAAACCCCATAATTACTTTTAATATATTGAATTTGATGAAGTTAAAGGCGTATTTTCAATTCATTCAAAATGAAATAAAAAAAATTAAAAATATATCTGAAGAAGGTAAAAATACTCGCGATCTGATAGACGAAAATCATGATTGAAATGAATTCATAAAGCATCAAATATTTTTACCTGTTTTATTTGTGTCTCCTGAAGGTGAAGGTTTTATGACCAGGCCTAAAAACGGCACACATAATTATTTTCCTTCAACCATTTTTCTTTTTCCTGATAGTTTGGCATAGCGGTTTCAACCAATTTCCAGAATTTATTCGAATGGTTAAATTCGATGAGATGCGCCAGCTCGTGCAGGATAACATAGTCAATAACATCAAGGGGCGCTAAAAGTAATCTTGAGGAAAGTCTGATAGTGCCTGATGCAGAACAACTTCCCCATCGACTATGGGTGTGAGGAATTTTAATATCAATAACATTAACGTTGAAATATAGCTTATTTAATTCTGCAACCCTTATTCTTAGTGGAGGTAAATGAACTTTAGCCATAAGACCTGCAATTAATTTTCTAATGATAGATGACTCTTGATTGTCATCATAATATTCTCCAATTTTTAATTGAATTACCTGATTTGGTATAATGGATGCTTTAGAAACTTTAGATGCATGTGTTAAAATAACTATCTTATATACTAAACCTCTTACGACAATGAAATCTCCATTTTTATATCGGCGTGGAATAAGATGCTGTAAAATATTTGGCTTGTTTTCAACCAACTGATGAACCCAACGGGTAAACCAAAGCCAGGCATTATCAAATTGGTCTTTGTTAAAGGAACTTGGGATTCTTAGTAATAAACCTGAAGCACCCACAGATGCACGTAAAGAACGCCTCCGTTCGCTGGTTATTTTAACAGGAACGGAGGCATTTATATTTGTAATTATTATTTTATCAGGAAGTACTATTCCCATAAATTACTATCCTCTGGATTGTGCGAAATCTCTCATAACGGAAATGAGTACATCAACACTTTCTAAAGGAAGCGCATTATACATGGAGGCACGGAAACCACCGACAGATCTATGTCCTTTTAAGCCAACAATGCCAGCTGCTTTACATACATCTAGGAAAGGATTTTCGTCATCAGGGTTAACAGGTAAGAAATTGGCATTCATAAGGGAACGGTCAGCATTGACGGAAACCGCGCCTTTAAATAATGGATTAGCATCAAGTTCGTTGTAAAATCTACTTCCTTTTTCTTCATTATGTTTAGCCATTCCTGCTAATCCTCCATTATTTTTAATCCATCGCATTGTTAACATACTAACATATATTGGAAAAACGGGAGGTGTGTTATATGAAGATTCGTTTTCAAAGTGAATTTGATAGTCTAGCATGGATGGGATACCACTCGTTTTTTTACCTAATAGTTCTTTTTTAACCACCACAAGGGTTACTCCGGCAGGTCCCATGTTTTTTTGAGCTCCTGCATAAATGAGACCAAATTTTTCAATGGGAAGAGGTCGGCTGAAAATATCTGAGGACATATCACATACAATAGGAACGGGAACCTCGGGCCATTCGTGAATTTGAGTTCCGTAAATAGTATTATTGCTGGTAAGATGTAGATATTGTTCTTTAACATCAACGGTATAATCCTTCGGAATATAGCTATAGTTATCTTTTTTTGATGAGCCTAAGACATTGACATTACCAAATGCTTTAGCCTCCTTAATTGCCTTTGATGCCCAACTTCCAGAATCAACGTAAGATGCTGATTGATCATGAGCGAGGAGATTCATAGGCACCATAAAAAACTGTGAGCTGGCACCACCGGAAAGAAACAATACAGCATAGGAATCGTCTAAGCCAAGTAACTCAACGACCAATTGTTGTGCTTCATCCATGACAGCTATAAAAGCTTTATCTCTGTGAGAAATCTCAAGTAAAGATAAACCACTGTTGTTAAAATCTGTCACGGCAAGGGCTGCCTCTGACATTACACTTTTAGGCAGAATAGCAGGGCCTGCATTGAAGTTATGTTTTTTCATTTGCATTATTTTGAATGTTGGAACAAAAGTAAGATTTTAAATGATTACAATTTATTGAATTAGTATAATTAAATAGCCAAAAGAAAAGTTCACCCTATACCTATATATATGGTTTTTGGTATTGTATTGTTATTTTTTTTTGGAATAGAGATATATGTTTGATTTATTTTAAACCACACAATATTGATAGTGAAATAATTAGAAAGTTAGTGGAAAAATCAGGAGGATTTTTTAAATAAATTAACTGAATATTATGTAAAAGTTAAATTAGTTTTCTATATTTGCACTCCCGAAAAGAGGATATGGTTGTTTTCGGCAAAAAAGAATAAAAAAAGGGTAAAAAAGTTTGGTTAATAAATTTAAGCGATTACTTTTGCAGCCCGAAAGAAAATAGGAAATAAGGACACCAACGGGTGTTTTTAGATAGGCGAAGATTTGGTTAATGGTTCGAGGAGAGACATTGACAAGAGGATTGGAGCCAACAAAAAGTTCATTGACAGAGAGGGAAAGTAAGTAAATAAGGTTTAGCGACATTGAATTAAAAAGGACACTTTCGAATAGTTAAAGAGACGCGAATTTTAGGATTTGCAAAGAAACTACTATGGAGAGTTTGATC
>CAMDWC010000010.1 GCA_945878825.1 Haliscomenobacter hydrossis DSM 1100 | reverse complement strand
AGCTGATTTTCTTTATTATCCTGAAAAAAGCCATCGGCCATATCCAGGTTATGTCTGAATTGGGCCCCCATTTTTTTCATAGCATTGAGCGCCTCCACTGTCCTGATATCAGCTGTTCCTCTTGTCCCGAGTTCTCCACGGGTTAGATCTACAAGACCAACTTTAAAGCCCATGGCAATATGTTTCAATAAAGTCCCGCTACACCCGAGTTCTACATCATCGGGATGAACACCAAAAGCCAGAATATCAATCATTTCCATTTATTTACGATATTTTATTTCCCCACCAACAATGGTCATTAAAACCTTAGCATTAAGAATATCTTCATCAGAACAAGTGAGTAAATTATTTGAAAGGACCACCATATCAGCTAATTTTCCAATAGATAAAGAACCTTTGTCATTTTCCTCAAAAGCGGCAAACGCATTCCAAAGGGTATAGGAAGAAATAGCTTCCTTTCTGGTCATGCGCTGTTCTGGAAAGAATTCAAAACCAGTATCCGCTCTTTTCCTGGTAACTGAAGCATAAAAACAAGCAATAGGGTCAATCTCCTCAACAGGCACATCGGTACCATTTGCAATTAAAGCACCGTTATCAATGAGAGAACGCCAGGGATAGGCACCAGTTCGAGAACGCTCTACCCCAAGACGTTTTACTACAAAGGGGGCATCAGAGGTACAATGAATGCCTTGCATGGAAGCAATTATCCCCCATTTTTTAAATCGTGGTATATCTAATGTATCGAGATGTTGTGCATGCTCCATTCTCCATCGGGGCGATTCTTTACCCTTCATTTGAATAATTTTCTGCTCAAAAATATCCAAAACTTCTTTATTTGCTCTATCCCCAATGGCGTGAACACAAAATTGTAATTGGTGTTTAGCGGCCAGATTGGCTATTTTATCTACTTCTTCTAGTGGGGTGGTATTTTGCCCTGAAAAACCATACTTATCAGCATAAGGTTTAAGCAGCCAGGCACCAAAAGCGCCTAATGCGCCATCAACTTCCGATTTAATAGCCCTAACCGTAAAATGATAATCGCCTAAGTTTAACCACGGAAAACCGTTTAATTTTCCATCCATATCATCATAACTCTCTCTGATCATGGCCCAGAGTCGAATATCCATATTTCCAGATTCGGCCCATTCTCTCAACCATTGAAGCTCTTTAAATTTTGTTCCAGCGTCTTGAAAGGAAGTAATACCATTTTTTAAACATTCTTTTTGCGCTAATTCAAGGCCTTCAAACCAAATTTTCTTTTGACGTTCAGGATCTAAAGACTTTAAATAATCCTGGTAAGAACCAGAAACCAGATTCATAGCCCTTTCTTCGAAAACACCAATAGCTTCACCCTCTAAATCCCTGACAATCTCTCCGCCCAAAGGATTCGGTGATTCCTTTGAGATACCTGCTTCCTTCATTGCTCTCTCATTGGCGAAGACCGCGTGACCGCTTGCATGTCTCAAAAGAACAGGATTATTCGGAGAAATAGCGCTTAACTCATCATGAAAAGGATAGCCAAGAACATTATTCAATGGTATTTCATCCCATTTTTCCTGATGCCAGCCACGGCCAACAATCCATTCGCCCGGCTTAGCTGTTTTCACCTTTTCCTCCACCAACTTAATCACATCATCCCACGATTTGGAATGTAAGAAATTAAGATTTTGAAGCCCCTCTCCAAATCCTCCAAAATGACCATGTCCCTCAATAAAGCCAGGCATAACAAAAGAATTTTCCAGGTCAATAATCTTTGTATCCGCATTTTTAAATTCATCTATTATATTATTGTCTCCCAGACCAATAATTCTGTGATTGCTTACAGCGAGGACCGAGGCCGAGGGCTTCAAGGAATCAACGGTATAAATATTACCATTGATAAAAATAACATCGGCATAGATACTTTCTTTTTTACAACTACAAAGGAAAGCGAAAAAAAATATAAAAACCGAAAAATGGATGAATGTCCGCATAACGCTCATTTTAGGAAAATTAATGGAATAATAAACAGATTAAAACCAGGAAAATAAATTAGATTAGCTAAAGTATAAAAAAAAACACTATGTCTGTAATTATTAGAACAGCAACCCTCAAAGATCTTCCATTTATTCATAACCTTGTCAGAGAATTGGCCATTTATGAAAAGGAGGAAAATGAATTTACGGCGACTTTAGCAATGTACGAAAATGATTTTGCGGAAAATGTATTTCAGTCTATTGTAGCTGAGGTAAATGGAGAAATTGTTGGAATGGTTCTCTATTATTTAACTTATTCCACCTGGAAGGGCAAAATGATGTATTTAGAAGATTTCGTTGTCAACGAAAAATTCAGAGGTAGGGGCATCGGTAAATTACTTTATGACGCATTTATTATAGAGGCAAAATCAAAAAACTGTATGTTAGCAAAATGGCAGGTTTTAGATTGGAACGAACCGGCCATTCAATTCTATGCGCAGAATGATGCTATTATAGAGAAAAACTGGTGGAATTGTAAAGTTTTTTTTAATAAAAGCAAGGAATATTGATTTTTTTTATTTAAATAGTTGAATTATAGCAACAAACACATTAAATTTACACAATTAATTTCGAAATTAGTTTTTTTTAGTGTTTCATAGTGTGGGGGGTAATCAATTTTTTGGTTACCCTTTTTGTTGGCAAATACCACCAAGGAGTATATTTAAAAAATTATTTACTTTCCCGCAAATCATTGGCTTGAAAGTTTAACAGGAGTGTGTGAATGGTAGAATAGACAAGATTAAACTTTGCTAGCAAATGATTAGAAACAAACCTAAAGAATAAAGTGGCAATCCATAGATTAATATTTAAAAATACTCTTTGTTTCTTATTTAATGAAAAGAAATAAGTGTTTAATCTAAGGATTGAACGACCTGACCAGCTAAAGTAACCAATTCTTTATATTCCTGAACAGACAGCCCATCCAGACAATAAGAAATAGGATTCACCGGTTTACCGTTAACATGAACTTCATAATGACAATGAGGCGCTGTTGAAATGCCGCTACTACCAACTGTTCCAATTAACTGCCCCCTCACAACCTGATCACCCTGTCTGATATTTATCTTAGACAAATGAGCATAAATAGTTTGGTAACCAAATCCATGATCTATAACAATATGATTTCCAAAACCTGCATTTCTGGTTGCTTTTACTACTCTGCCAGAACCAGTAGCCTGGATAGCAGTACCTTTAGGTGCGGTAAAATCAATACCATAATGCATCTTTTTAACTTTGAATATCGGATGAATTCTGTAGCCGAAGCCTGATAAAAAATTAACCCCTTTTGATAGTTTATCTGATCTGACAGGTTTTATGGATGGACGGGAAGCGAGAAATTTCTCTTCTTTTTTGGCATAATTCATGATAGTATCCAACGATTTCGATTGAATAACCAAGGAGTGTTTTAATCTTCTTAAACGCTTTTGAGTTTCAATGATAGTCCCTCCTACTTTTTTATACTGCTCAAAATTTTCATATTCATTGTGACCTCCAATACCACCTCTCCAAACATTATTATCGATTGGATCAAGGCCAAATAAACTTCTATAGGTATAAGAATCTCGTTTTTGGACATTGCCTAAAACCTTTTCCATACGCTCCATTTCATCTACCAATCGTTGGTATTCAACTTCCATCACGTCGATTTCAGAAAGGAGAGATTTCTCTTGGGGAGACGGTAAATATTTGTGTAAAAAAATGGTTAATAACAACGCAGTTGTTAAGACTGCACTTATTACAGAGAAGAAGCGCACGAACTTGCTCTTTAAAGACTCCTCAATTCGTTCGTAACGAAGTAGATTAGCATCAAAGAAGAATTTTTCTTTTTTCATAATTTGGTATGTTGTTAAACCGCATTTGATTAAATAACCAAGTACATAATACCTAATGGGGGGTATTAGATTTAACGGATGTCTCTCAGAAAATGCCCGCCTCTAAAATAGCTATCCTTATTGAAAAGCCCTAATTATCTTAGGAATTTTTTAAATCTTACTGATATTTACTACCGTAAATAATCTCAAAAATGATAACTTTGAGCAATATTTGATTGTTTTTATACCTGAACTTGACCGGTAAAATAGGTAAACCTACCGTTCCTTCACAATATAGAACCTTTCCGTAAATAATCAATCTTTTCCCCTTAAAATTTAAAAATATGATGACCGCACGACAAATTAGGAGTCACTTTTTAACCTTTTTTGCGTCTAAGCAACACAAAATTGTGGCTTCTGCTCCCATCGTGAATCGGGAAGATCCCACTTTGATGTTTACCAATGCGGGAATGAATCAGTTTAAAGATTTCTTTCTCGGCAATAAAATTCCTGATAATCCAAGAATTGCCGATACTCAAAAATGTTTAAGAGTCTCCGGTAAACATAACGATTTAGAAGATGTTGGATATGATGGAACCCATCACACCATGTTTGAAATGTTGGGAAACTGGTCTATTGGTGATTATTTTAAAAAGGAAGCCATTGACTGGTCATGGGAATTATTGACCGAAGTTTATGGTATGGATCCTAACAAATTATATGCCACTGTTTTCGAAGGTGATGCCACTGAAAATATTCCTGCTGATATGGAAGCCAAAAATTTCTGGTTAAAATACCTGCCAGAAAACCACATATTATTTGGCAATAAAAAAGACAATTTTTGGGAAATGGGTGACACAGGTCCTTGTGGTCCATGTTCTGAAATTCATGTTGATGTAAGAACTGACGAAGAAATTCAGCAAATACACGGTAGCCAACTCGTTAATAAGGATCATCCGGGCGTGGTAGAAATCTGGAATAATGTATTTATTCAATTCAACCGAAAAGCAGATAGTAGCCTGGCTGAACTTCCTGCTATGCACGTTGATACTGGCATGGGCTTTGAGCGTTTGTGTATGGTTTTACAAGGTAAAACAGCTACTTATGATACCGATATTTTTACCCCTTTTATTTCTATCATAGAAAAAACCTCTGGTTTCACATACACGGGAAGTTATGACCGCGATGCTAAACAAGACATAGCCATGAGGGTAATTTCTGACCATATCAGAGCTATTTGTTTTACCATAGCCGACGGTCAATTACCTGCTAATTCTGGTGCTGGATATGTCATAAGAAGAATTTTACGTCGCGCCGTTAGGTACTATTATTCCTTTTTAAATATTAAAACTCCCTTTCTTCATACGTTAGTTGCCCCGCTGGCCAAAGCATTTGATGATGTTTTCCCAGAATTGATTGCTCAATCAGCTCAAGTGGCAAAAATTATAGAAATGGAAGAAATTTCATTCCTAAATACGCTGGAAAATGGCTTAAAAAAATTTGAAAACATTAATGTTAATCAAGGGGTCATCTCAGGTATGGATGCCTTTGAACTATACGATACTTTTGGATTCCCCATTGATTTGACCCGTCTCATTGCCGAAGAAAAAGGTTGGAAAATCGATGAATTGGCTTTCGACGCCGCTTTATTGGAACAAAAATCCAGATCTCGTGCCGATGCTCAAAAAGAAGTTGGAGACTGGGTTAACTTACTTCCTGATCAACCTGTTGAGTTTACGGGTTACACTGAAAATGAAGTCCATGATGCAAAAATTATTAAATACCGATCGGTTTCGATTAAAAAAGTCTTGCAACATCAAATTGTTCTTGATAAATCGCCCTTTTATGGTCAAAGTGGAGGTCAAGCAGGTGATCAGGGTATATTGTTTATCGGAGAACAGCCTATTCAAGTAATAGATACCCAAAAAGAAAATGACCTCATTCTTCATATTGTAGATCAATTACCTGATAATCCCGCTGCTATCGTTCGTGGCTTGATAAATAAAAATAGAAGAATAGCCATTTCAAAAAACCATACCTCTGCCCACCTTATGCATGCAGCTTTTCACAATATCATAGGAAAACACGCGCTTCAGAAAGGTCAGGATGTAGATGAATTAAAATTAAGATTTGACTTCTCACATTTTCAAAAAGTGAGCGCGGAGGAAATCTTAGCGATAGAAAAATTAGTAAATGAAAAAATTCAGGCTAATATTTCTCTCGACGAAAAAAGGAATGTCCCTATGGCCGAAGCAAAGAAATCAGGTGCCATGATGCTCTTTGGCGAGAAATATGGTGAATCGGTTAGAATTATAACCTTTGATAAAGACTATTCTGTGGAGCTTTGTGGCGGTACTCATGTTTCTTCAACAGGTGAAATAGGCTTATTTAAGATTATTTCTGAAAGTGCCATAGCTGCAGGAATTAGGCGTATTGAAGCCGTTTGTGGATTTGAAGCCTTAAGGTTTATTCAACAGGAAATGAATGAACTGGAAGACATTCGTCAGATTTTCAAAGGTAATCCGTCGCCTGCTAAGGCTATTCATCAATTACAAGAAGAAGGAAAAGCTCAAAAAAAGTTGCTCGAGAATTTTCAACAATTACAGGTTATCCATCTGCGGGACCAACTCATAAAAGGTGCTGATAAAAAAGATAATTATACCCTTATCATCCAGAATGTAGCACTAAATGATGCCTCGTTATTGAAAGAGTTAGCCTTCCAGATTGACAATACCCTTGAAAAGGTTATCCTTGTTTTAACGGCCTGTATTCAGGAAAAGCCTCAAATTCTTGTCTCAATAAGTAAATCAATCTGCAACGATAAAGAATTAAATGCAGGCAGTATTGTCAGAACATTGGCTAAAAATATCGAAGGTGGAGGAGGTGGTCAGCCCTTTTTTGCAACTGCAGGCGGAAAAAATAACGCCGGACTTGAAAAAGTTTTGATTGATGCAAAAAATATGTTTGAATAATAACTGCCCTTATTTATTGCGGAGAGGTTATTAAAAACTTGAATCCAGCAGGTCAAATAGCCGCTCCGGAATAAAATAAAATAACGCTATTGTCTGGAAAGCGTTGCTCAATATAGGAAGGAATTTCATTTTGCTCCATTAAAAATGAAGCGCTTGCCTGTCTCCCTGGCATGAACACCAACAAATCGGCCTTATTAATTTTATAGTTATCAATACTTTTAAACCAGTTTTGATTTAAATCAGCCACTCTGAATTTCCAGTTTCTAAAATTATAATTTTTTGAGTTCAATTTTTTAATATATCCTTTAGTTTCTTCTGAACAAAAAATGATGACATCCATGTGTAGTTCTAACGATAATTGCATCCATTTTTTGAAGCAATCAGTAAAGCCTGGCTCTGTAAACGCCAGTGGTGGTAATCCAATGATTAACTTTTGGTGAGCAACGAGCGGGAATTGTAACCTACAAACAAGGATATGTTGCAGTGCAGTATCTAAAATATTATCTAGTATTTCACCAAAAACCCTATCTAATAAGCCTGATTTTTGAGGCCAACCCAAAAGAATATAATTAGCATCCATCTGATTAGCTACCCTGGTAATACCGCTTGCAATGTGAAAATCAGGTTCGCGCTGGAAAACAATTTGTGTATCAAGTTCTGCGGCTGTTTTACGTAAACTACGGGTAAATCCATCCTCTAGAACTAATTCATTTTCAGGATAATCAGCGGGAACTACCTGTAAAACATGGAGGGGTACTTGTTTAACATTTTTTCTAAAGATAACCGACAGTTCTAAAAATCTATCTAAACTCCATTGATTCGAAATGGGTAATAGATATTTTTCAGACACATCATTTTGATCAATACGGTTTAAATTATGGTCAATTAATCCTTCTTTGAGAAGTAATTCCCTGGCTGCACGTTCCGTTACAATGGAAGAAATCACACAAGTAAACAGGATGAGGATAATAGTTGCATTCAACGTATTTTCATCTAAAATCCCCGCTTCAAACCCAACCAGAATAATGGCGAGTGTCGCAGCAGCATGAGAACTACTCAGTCCAAAAATTAATCGTCTATGAACCCCCTGAAAGGAAAAAACCATTTGTGTAAGCCAGGCAGCTAACCATTTCACTAACAGAGCAACCGAAGTTAAAACAATAGCAATAATTACAGCATGTTTACCATTGAAAAGAACGGATAAATCGACGAGCATCCCAACGCTGATTAAAAAAAACGGGATAAACAAGGCATTACCAATAAACTCAATTCTATTGAATAAGGCTGAGGTATGTGAGATTAAAGAATTCAACGCCAATCCAGCCATAAAGGCACCTATTATTGGTTCAACGCCAGCTATTTCCGACAAGAAAGCGGCGAAAAAAATCACAGAAAGCACAAAAATATAATGCGAATGCTTTTCACTTTCTACTTTTCTGAAAAACCACCTGGAGATAGTAGGAATAACTTTGAACATAACGACTGAAAAAAGAAACAAAGAAACCGTGAGTTGCAACCAATAAGCATTGCTAACTCCCTCGCTGTTAGTTTTTAATATAACCGCTAACATAATTAATACAGCCGTATCTGTTAAAATGGTACCACCAACAGTAATCGCAACAGCCTGCTGTGATACTATACCCCACCGGCTAACAATGGGATATGAAATCAAGGTGTGTGTTGAGAACATACTTGCCACGAGAAAACTCGCTTGAAAATCAAATTTAAGCAAGTAAAAGCAAATGGGAAAACCTATAAGTAGCGGAATCGCAAAAGTAAATAGACCGAAAAGTAAACTTTTGTATTTGTATTTATTAAACTCATTAGTGTCGAGTTCAAGACCCGCCATAAACATAATATATAACAAACCAATCGTAGAGAAAAGATTTATAGCTTCCGATTTCTCTAATATGTTCAGTCCATTTGGACCAATGAGTACACCGGAAAGAATAAGACCGAGAATACCCGGGATATGAAATCTTCTAAAAAGTAAGGGTACCAAAAGGATTACAAAAAATAACAAGGATAATATGAGTACAGGATTCCTGACTGGAAGTTCTATTTTTCTAAATAAATCAATCAGGTATTCATTCATAATTATAAATAAAAGGATAAGGAACGAACAAAGCGATGTATAAAAATAAGCAAACCGGGAAATAAACACACCCCGGTTTGCCAATATAATAAATTAAAATTGAAAACTAAGTATTAATTACTCCATATCAATAAACTGCTCCTGGGTTACTAAATCAGCGCTTTTATCTTTGTGAGCAACGATAATTTGTTCAAATTCTCTAGCACCCGTTCCAGCAGGAATTCTCTTTCCAACAATAACATTTTCTTTAAGACCGCTCAAATCATCTTTTTGAGCTGCTATGGCTGCGGTACTTAAAACTTTTGTTGTTTCCTGGAAGGAAGCTGCTGAAATCCAGCTATTAGTACCTAATGAAGCTTTAGTAATACCCATTAACTGCGGACTAGCCGTAGCAGGTACAGCATCACGGAAGGCTACTAATTTGCGGTCGTTCCTTTTTAGGAAAGAGTTTTCTTCTCTGATTTGCCTCAAAGAAACAAGCTGACCCGCTTTAAGCTTATTAGATTCCCCTGGATCGGTGATGAATTTTTTATCAAAAATAATATCATTTTGTTCGATAAATTCACCCCTTTCAATGGTTTCTCCTTCAAGGAAAGTGGTGTCACCCGAATCCTCGATAAGGAATCTGCGCATCATTTGTCTTACGATAACCTCAATGTGCTTATTATTGATGGTAATACCTTGAGATCTGTAAACCTCTTGCACACCATTCACTAAATATTGTTGCACTGCAAAAGGACCTTTAATATTTAGGATATCTCTTGGAGCGATAGCACCGTCAGAGAGAGGCGTTCCAGCTCTTACAAAATCGCCGTCTTGAACTAACACGTGTTTTGAAAGACCTATTAAATATTTATGATTCTGGTCATCTTTTGAGGTTACTACAATTTCTCTATTTCCTCTTTTGATTTTACCGAAACTAACTACACCGTCAATTTCAGAAACTACGGCAGGATTTGAAGGATTTCTTGCTTCAAACAATTCGGTTACCCTAGGCAAACCACCTGTGATATCTTGGATTTTTCCTAAACTTCTCGGAATTTTGGCCACCTTATCACCAGCAACAACCGAACTGTTATCTTCTACAGACAGGTAAGAACCTACTGGCAGTGAATAGTTTTTAAGCACCTCACCATCTTTAGAGGAGATAGTTATATAAGGAATTTTCTTTTTATTTTTTGATTCGATGATTACCTTTTCAGAGTAGCCCGTTTGATCATCTCTTTCAAGACGATAAGTTACTCCTTCTTCGATAGCATCGAATTTAACAATACCAGAAAATTCAGAAATGATGACGGCGTTGAATGGGTCCCAATCGCAAATAGTTTGACCTTTTGCCACTTTTTCTCCATCCTTGAAATATAGATTTGAACCATAAGGAATATGCAGAGAAACGAATAATTTATTTGTTTCAATATCATGCAATCTCAATTCACCTGTTCTGGAAAGAACTATCGTATTTTTTGAGCCATCGGTAGTCTCCGTTGTCTTAATACCATCGTATTCCACTTTAGCGTTAAAACGAGAAACTATTTCCGATTCAGTTTTTGACAAAGAAGCCACACCACCTACGTGGAAAGTACGTAAAGTAAGCTGCGTACCTGGTTCACCTATAGACTGAGCCGCGATAATACCTACTGCATCTCCATTTTCAGTGATTCTACCAGAGGCAAGATTTTTACCATAACATTTGGCACAAACTCCTTTTTTAGATTCACAGGTCAAAACGGAACGAATGGTAATAGAATCAATGCTAATCTTTTCAATATGGATAGCCATTCGGGCATCAATATAATCACCAGCGTAAAGCAATACCTCATCTGAACCTGGCAAGGTGATGTCATAAAGCGTGTAACGACCTTCAATACGTGATGAAAGTTGTTCAATAACCTTTTCGTTATCTTTTAGCGCAGACGTTTCTATGCCTCTTAAGGTAGCACAATCGACTTCGGAAATAATTACATCTTGTGAAACGTCAACCAAACGTCTGGTAAGGTAACCTGCATCTGCCGTTTTAAGTGCTGTATCAGCCAAACCTTTTCTTGCACCATGGGTAGAGATGAAATACTCCAATACCGAAAGGCCATCAACGAAATTAGCAAGAATTGGATTTTCAATAACGGCACCCCCAGTATCACCTGATTTTCTTGGTTTTGCCATAAGCCCTCTAAGACCACAAAGCTGTTTAATTTGCTGTTTAGATCCCCTTGCGCCAGAGTCAAGCATCATGAATACAGAGTTAAAACCTTGTTTATGAGAGGCAAGTTCGCGCATTAAAGCCTCTGTAATTTTATTATCTGCGTAGGTCCATTTATCAATAATCTGGTTGTAACGCTCATTATTTGTTATTAGCCCCATATTGTAATTCTCCCAGACTTCATCAACCTCTTCCTGAGCTTCTGCAAGGGTGTCCTCCTTAATCGTAGGATTAATCAAATCACCCAGGTTGAAGGACAAACCACCCTTGAACGCCCAGGTGAAACCCATATCCTTGATATCATCGAGGAAACCAGCGGTGACTGCAAGATTAGTTCTTTCGATAACATCACTAATAACCTTTTTGATATTTTTCTTAGTCATAAGGTCATTAACAAAAGGAACACCTTCGGGAACATGTTGATTAAAAATCACTCTACCTGTTGTGGTATCCGTTAGTTTATAAACCCATTCACCATTTGGCATTTCTGTTTTTACCCTAACTTTTATGGCTGCATGAAGATCAATAACACCTTCATTTAGTGCAATAATAACTTCTTCGGCAGAGTAAAACTTCATACCTTCCCCTTTAACCTTGATTTCAGGGGTCGATTTCCTTTCTTTTGTGATATAATATAAACCAAGTACCATGTCCTGTGAAGGAAGAGTTACTGGCGTTCCGTTTTGCGGATTCAACATATTATGTGAAGAAAGCATCAACATCTGAGCTTCTAAGATAGAAGCATGACTTAGTGGCACGTGCACGGCCATCTGATCACCGTCAAAGTCAGCATTGAACGAACCACAAACTAAGGGATGCAGCTGAATGGCTTTACCTTCGATTAATCTGGGTTGGAAAGACTGAATAGAGAGACGGTGAAGGGTTGGGGCACGGTTAAGTAAAACCGGGTGACCTTTAAGAATATTTTCAAGAATTTCCCAGATAACAGGGTCTTTTCTATCTACTAGCTTTTTGGCGGACTTAACTGTCTTTACTATTCCCCTTTCTATTAACTTACGAATAACAAAGGGTTTAAACAATTCTGCCGCCATGGCTTTAGGAATACCACACTCGTGCAATTTGAGCGTTGGTCCTACCACGATAACAGAACGACCAGAATAATCTACCCTTTTTCCTAATAAATTTTGACGGAAACGACCTTGTTTACCTTTAAGAATATCGCTTAAAGATTTTAATGGACGGCCACCTTCAGCTTTAACGGCATTTGACTTCCTTGAGTTATCAAATAATGAATCGACTGCTTCTTGAAGCATCCTCTTTTCATTTCTTAAAATAACTTCCGGAGCCTTTATTTCCAACAATCTTTTTAAACGATTATTTCTAATGATTACTCTTCTGTAAAGATCATTAAGGTCGGAAGACGCGAAACGACCACCATCAAGAGGAACAAGCGGGCGTAATTCTGGTGGAATGACAGGTAAATATTGTATGATAGTCCATTCAGGTCTATTCTCCATGTGCGTCATCCCCTGACGGAAAGCTTCTACTACACGAAGGCGTTTAAGTGCCTCCGATTTACGTTGCTGCGAGGTTTCGTTTGCTGCCTGGTTGCGAAGTTCGTAGGATAACTCGTCCAATTTTAGACGATTCAACATATCCTTGATGGCCTCAGCGCCCATTTTTGCCACAAACTTATTTGGATCATTATCCTCTAATTGACTATTCTCATGTGGAATATTATCCATGATTTCCAAATACTCTTCCTCAGTCAAAAGTTCGTGTAACTTAATTTTTTCTGATTCTGCAATACCCGGTTGAATAACGATATAACGCTCGTAATAAACAATCGTCTCTAACTTTTTAGAAGACAAACCGAGTAAGTATCCAATTTTATTTGGTAAAGATTTGAAGAACCATATATGCACTACAGGTACAACAAGTTTGATGTGACCCATTCTTTCTCTACGCACCTTTTTTTCAGTAACTTCCACACCACATCTATCACAAACAATTCCTTTATAACGAATCCTTTTGTATTTACCACAATAGCACTCATAGTCCTTTACAGGCCCAAAAATACGTTCACAGAACAGACCATCTCTTTCCGGCTTGTAACTACGATAATTAATCGTTTCCGGTTTGAGTACCTCACCAAATGAACGCTCCAGAATATCATCTGGTGAAGCAAGGCTGATAGTAATACTCTCGAACTCTTGCTGTTGAATCTGATTTTTCTTCTTAAAAGACATAATTATAGCAATTTAATCTCCGGAGAGATCTCGTTATTCAAATTTGATATCAAGGGCTAAGCCACGTAATTCGTGAATCAGTACGTTAAATGACTCAGGAATATTTGGTTCTGGAAGATTATCACCTTTAACGATAGCTTCATAAGCTTTAGCACGACCGTTAATATCATCGGACTTAATAGTAAGTAACTCCTGAAGGATATTGGCTGCACCAAATGCTTCGAGTGCCCACACCTCCATTTCACCAAATCTTTGACCACCAAACTGAGCTTTACCGCCGAGAGGTTGCTGTGTGATAAGAGAATAGGGTCCGATAGAACGAGCGTGCATTTTATCATCGACCATGTGTGATAGCTTGAGCATGTAGATGACACCCACGGTAGCCTGCTGGTGAAATCTTTCACCGGTTTCACCATCGTATAGGTAAGTTTGACCTAAGCTAGGTAAACCCGCCTTTTGAATATATCCGTCAATTTCCTCTTTACTGGCACCATCAAAGATAGGCGTTGAGAATTTAACTCCCATTTTTTCACCTGCCCAACCAAGAACAGTTTCAAAAATTTGACCTAAATTCATACGAGAAGGCACACCGAGAGGATTTAGAACAACATCAACAGCAGTGCCGTCTTCTAAGAAAGGCATATCTTCCATCCTTACGATTTTTGATACAATCCCCTTATTTCCGTGTCTGCCCGCCAATTTGTCACCAACTTTAAGTTTACGTTTTTTGGCCATATAAACTTTAGCCAATTTGAGTACGCCTGCCGGTAATTCATCACCGATGCTAATATTAAACTTTTCTCTTTTGAAACGACCTACTTCCTCATTAACTTTAATACTATAATTATGTAAAAGTCTAGCAATCAAATTATTAATTGAGGAATCATCTGTCCAATTTGAATAATCTACCGAAGCATAATCGATATTTCTAAGCACCTGTTGACTGAATTTGCTTCCGGAAGGAATCAATATATCATTATAAACACTGCGAACACCTTTACATTGTTTGCTTTTTACCAGTTGCAATAGTTTGTCAACCAATCTGGTAATAAGTTCATTTAAGATAATTTTGTGCTCATCTTCGAGTTTAGAAAGCATATCTTTTTCAGAAGACTTCTGAACCTTATCTTTTTTAGCTCTGGCGAACAACTGTTTATCTATGATGACTCCATTAGTTGATGGAGGAGCTTTTAATGAGGCATCTTTTACATCGCCTGCTTTATCTCCAAAAATGGCACGCAACAGTTTTTCTTCAGGGGTAGGATCAGATTCACCTTTGGGTGTAATCTTACCGATGAGTATATCCCCTTCTTTAACCCAGGCTCCCACGCGAATTACGCCATGTTCGTCTAAGTCTTTTGTTGTTTCTTCACTAACGTTAGGGATATCGTTTGTAAGTTCTTCCTCACCGAGTTTAGTATCTCTAACCTCTAGTTCAAAGTGCTCGATATGCAAAGAAGTAAAAATATCTTCTCTTACGACTTTCTCAGAAATAACGATGGCGTCTTCAAAGTTATAACCTTTCCAAGGCATGAATGCCACTTTAAGATTCTGGCCAAGAGCTAATTCCCCTTTTTCAGTGGCATAACCATCACATAAAATCTGACCTTTTGTTACCCTGTCACCCTTTCTAACAATAGGTCTGAGATTGATACAAGTACCTTGGTTGGTACGAAGGAACTTAGTTAATTTATAAGACTTAAGGCTATCTTCGAAAGAAACTAATTGATCATCATCAGAACGATCATACCTAACCTTCACTTCGACGGCATCTACATATTCTATTTCACCATCACCTTCTGCGTTGATAAGCATACGAGAATCTCTGGCTACCTTACCTTCCAATCCAGTACCGACGATAGGGGAACTTGGACGAACTAAAGGGACAGCTTGTCTTTGCATGTTGGATCCCATCAAGGCACGGTTAGCATCATCATTTTCAAGAAAAGGAATCATGGAAGCTGAAACACCTACAATTTGATTAGGTGCAACATCCATAAATTCAATTTCAGAGGGCGTGAGCACAGGAAATTCACCCTGTTCCCTACATTTTATTCTGTCTCTTGTGAAAGCCCCTGAGCTATCAACCCTGGCATTTGCCTGAGCGATACGCTTAAGATCTTCACCTTCAGCAGACAAGTAAATAGGATGATCTTCAATTTTTAATTTACCGTCCACAACTTCGCGGTAAGGGGTTTCAAGAAAACCCATTTTATTGACCTTAGCGTGCACGCATAAGGTGGAAATCAGACCGATATTTGGACCTTCAGGCGTTTCAATGGTACATAATCTACCGTAGTGAGAATAATGAACGTCACGGACTTCGAAGCCAGCTCTTTCACGAGATAAACCACCGGGTCCAAGGGCTGAAATTCTGCGTTTGTGCGTAATTTCAGAAAGAGGATTGGTTTGATCTAAGAATTGAGAAAGTTGACTGGTACCAAAAAAGGAGTTAATAACAGAAGAAAGTGTTCTGGCATTAATCAGATCAATAGGCGTGAACACCTCGTTATCTCTGACATTCATGCGTTCTCTGATGGTACGGGCCATACGAGCCAATCCCACACCAAATTGCGCATATAGTTGCTCTCCCACATTACGAACCCTTCTGTTACTTAGATGATCTATATCATCAATGTCCGCTTTTTGATTCATCAAACTAACCAAATACTTAACTATATTTATGATATCTTCCTTTGATAAGACAAGATTTTCATAACTGGCATTAAGATTAAGTTTTCGATTAATTTTGTATCTGCCAACTTCACCAAGATTGTATCGTTTATCAGAAAAGAACAATTTATCGATAATTCCGCGAGCTGTTTCCTCATCGGGAGGATCAGTTCCTCTAAGTTGCCTGTAAATATATTGAACCGCCTCCATTTCAGAAGAGGTCGGATCTTTTTGCAAGGTATTATATATAATAGAATAATCCTGATCGATATCTTCTTTCTGTAAAATGACGACATCGCAGGCTGCTTCCAGAATAAGATCAATATTATCATCATCCAGTAGAGAATCTCTTTCAAGGATAATTTCATTTCTTTCTATGGTTACGACCTCACCAGTATCCTCATCGACAAAATCTTCGGTCCATGACCTTAACACTCTAGCAGCCAATTTACGACCAATTGACTTTTGTAATTCTTCCCTATTGGCAGGGATAATATCAGCGAGGTCAAAAATATCAAGGATAGCTTTATCAGAATCGAAACCGATAGCCCTTAGCAGGGTTGTAACGGGAAACTTTTTTTTCCTATCGATGTATGCATACATGACAGTATTGATATCTGTAGCAAACTCCATCCAGGCTCCCTTAAAAGGAATCACTCTTGCGGAATATATTTTTGTTCCATTGGGGTGAACGCTTTGGCCAAAGAAAACACCGGGAGACCTATGTAACTGCGAAACAACAACCCTTTCCGCACCATTTATAACAAATGTACCACGTGGAGTCATGTACGGTATGTTACCTAAAAAGACATCTTGCACTATGGTTTGAAAATCGACGTGTTCTACATCATTACACGAAAGTTTGAGTTTGGCTTTGAGAGGCACATGAAAGGTTAGACCACGTTGAACACATTCTTCCATACTATAGCGAGGCGGATCGACGAAATAGTCTAAAAATTCAAGTTGGAAAATACTCCTGGCATCAGAAATAGGAAAATTTTCTTTAAAGACCTTGTAGAGGCCTTCATTCATTCTATTTTCCGGAGTAGTTTCTAATTGAAAAAACTCTTGAAAAGATTTTAACTGAATCTCCAAAAAATCAGGATATTCAGCGGGAAATTTAGTTTTCCCGAAACTTATTCTTTTTGACTCGAGGGCGAGTTCATTTCCATTGGATATCATCGGCACAAAATATTTTTCGGTAAGAAGGAAACATTAAATCAACACGACGTATAATGCAATTCGAGACAATAAAGTTTAAAACGGCCAATACGAGTAAACCAGGTCACTTACAATAAAATGCCAAGAGGCTTAGCGATATAAACCATCGCTAAGCCACAAAGACACTTTCGCATTAATTGCCAAGACTGTAAGTCTGGATCATAATAAATTCGCAAATGAGCAAATAATTACTTAATTTCAACTTGAGCACCAGCGGCCTCAAGTTTTTCTTTTAGATCAGCCGCTTCTTCTTTAGAAACACCTAATTTCAGAGGAGATGGAGCAGCGTCGACTAAGTCTTTCGCTTCTTTTAATCCCAAATTAAGTAAAGTCTTAACTTCTTTAACTACTTGTAGTTTCGCAGCTCCGCCGGAAGCTAAAATAACGTCAAAAGAAGTTTGCTCTGCAGGAGCAGCAGCACCTGAATCACCACCTGAAGGAGCGGCCATAGATACAGCAGCAGCAGCTGGTTCTATACCATATTCATCCTTTAAAATAGCAGCAAGTTCATTGACTTCTTTAACCGTCAGATTGACAAGCTGTTCCGCAAAAGCTTTCAAATCCGCCATTGTGTTTCGTTTTAAGATTAAATAATAATTTTATGTGCGGGTTAGCTTGGAAGCCTAACCTAAGGGGAATGCGCTAAATTAAGCGCGTTCCTGCAGTGTTTTCACCAAGCCGGCAATCGTTTGACCACCAGATTGAAGAGCACTGATAACATTTCTTGCCGGAGATTGTAATAAACCGATAACTTCTCCAAGCAATTGTTCTTTCGATTTTAGCTTAGTTAAAGCGTCTAACTGATCATCACCGATAAATACGGCAGTGTCAATGTAGGCAGCTTTCAGAAGTGGTCTATCGTTCCCTGCACGAAATTCTTTTAAGACTTTGGCTGGAATATTCGCAGCACCTTCAGCATAGAGAACAGCTGTAGGTCCTTTTAATTCACCAAAGATTGCCTCATAATTTTTTTCTGAGGCAGCAGATTCAAGTGCTTTGCGGATAAGGGTATTTTTAATCACCCTCATTTGAACTCCTCTATCAAAACACAATCTTCTGAAATTATTAATTTTTTCAACGGAAAGAGTTGAAGCGTCTGTAATGTAGAAAAAATCTAAATTAGCAAATACACCTTTCAATTCTTCAATTACCGCTGTTTTTTCCTGTTTGTTCATTTCCGATTAACTTTAATGATTAGCGAACGACTTTAGGGTCAACCTTAATACCTGGGCTCATCGTGCTCGCCACAGTAATTGATTTCATGTAGATACCCTTTGCACTGGAAGGTTTCATACGAAGCAAAGTAGATAGCAGCTCATTGGCATTTTCTGATAATTTATCGGCAGCGAAAGAAACCCGCCCGATAGACGCATGAATAATGCCATATTTATCTACTCTAAATGAAATTTTACCAGATTTAACATCGGCTACTGCTTCACCCACATTCATGGTAACCGTACCTGTTTTTGGATTAGGCATAAGGTTTCTGGGACCTAATATTCTACCTAAACGTCCAACCTGTGCCATAACCTGTGGCGTCGCTATGACGACATCAACATCGGTCCAACCACCCATTACTTTTTGTATGAGTTCCTCAAGTCCTGCATAATCAGCCCCTGCATCGAGCGCTTCCTGAACTTTATCAGGCGTACAAAAAACAGCTACTTTTTTAGTTTTACCTGTTCCATGAGGTAAGCTCACCGTTCCACGAAGAGATTGATCAGGTTTTCTGGGATCAACACCCAGACGAGCATGGATGTCAACCGAGGCATCGAATTTGGTTGTATTAACTTCTTTGACCAAAGCTAATGCTTCGTCAAGAGAGTACAACTTCTCCCGATTGACCTTTGGATCGACCAAGGCTCTTTTTTTTCCTATTTTAGTCATATAAAATAATTTTGAGGTATTATCATTTATACTGTTAGGTATAAACTCCCTACATTAAAAATTAATTATCAGCTGAAGACCAAGGTGCATCACCATTAACTGTAATACCCATACTTCTTGCCGTTCCGGCAACCATTTTCATAGCAGAATGAATCTCAAAGCAATTTAAATCGGGCATTTTCACCTCTGCAATAGTTTTAATCTGATCCCATGAAACGGAACCAATTTTATTTCTATTAGGTTGAGCAGACCCTTTTTTAGCTTTGGTTGCTTCTATAAGCTGAATGGCCACGGGAGGTGTTTTAATGATAAAATCAAAAGACTTATCCTTGTAAACCGAAATAACGGTTGGAAGAATTTGTCCCATTTTATCTTGAGTCGCGGCATTAAAACGCTTGCAAAACTCCATAATATTTACACCCTTAGAACCTAAGGCAGGACCAATAGGAGGCGCTGGATTAGCTTGACCACCTTTTACCTGTAATTTAATTAAAAATCCAATTTCCTTTGCCATATCACTACATTTTTAGAACCTCATATCCTCCTTTGGAAGCGTCTCCAAGGCTCACATACCAGGAAGAACAAAATTGAATAATCAGAACTTATATAAAAAAAATCAATTGGTTTTTTCAACCTGCATGAAATTCAATTCGACTTCAGTACCCCTACCAAATATTTTAACAATAACTTTAAGTTTCTTTTTGTCTTCGTTTATTTCCTGAATATCTCCAATAAACTCAGTAAACGGACCGTCAACAATTTTAATGGTCTCCCCCACTATGAAAGGCTCAATAAGAGCTTCGGCAGATTCTTGAGACTCATCTACTTTTCCTAATAACCTATTGGCCTCTACTTCGCGCATAGGAATAGGGGTATTTTTACCTAAAAAATGAATAACGTTTTGAAGATTTTGAACCCCTGTTACGACGTCTCCAGCAAGTTTGCCTTCGGTGGCCTCAACAAGAATGTAGCCAGGGAGAATGTTTCTCTCCGAGACTACCTTTTTACCGTTTCTAATTTTATAGACCTTCTCAAGTGGAACAACCACCTGAAAGATAAAACCAGACCATTCGTTACGTTGGATTTCTGTATCCAGACGTTCTTTAATTTTCCGTTCTTTTCCGCTAATTACGCGGAGAGAGTACCACCTTTTTTCTTCGGACATTTAACAGTATATTGAATAGCAGATAATTAAAGTCCGTAAATTAAATCAAGTAAAGTACTCGAAAAAACATCCATAATAAAAACGATAAGAGCCAACAAAAGGCTAGCTACTACCACAAGAATAGCGTTTTCTTGAAGGCTTACCCAAGAAGGCCACGTTACTTTGTTTACAAGTTCGTCGTAACTCTCTCTGAGATAAAGTTTTAATGATTCCATAATATAGACATTTTAAGCAGCACGGGCGGGAGGACTTGAACCCCCAGCCTACGGTTTTGGAGACCGTCGCTCTACCAGTTGAGCTACGCCCGTAAAATAAAAGTAAGGTTCCATTACTGAAACCTGACTTTTATTGATTTCCCAAAAAAGGGTTTATTCTAATATTTCAGTAACCTGACCTGCACCAACGGTACGACCACCTTCGCGGATAGCGAAACGTAATCCTTTTTCCATTGCGATTGGGTTAAGTAGCGTAACTTCTAAAGAAACGTTATCCCCTGGCATTACCATCTCAACATTCTCAGGTAATTTAACATCACCAGTAACGTCTGTTGTACGGAAATAAAACTGTGGGCGGTAACCGTTAAAGAATGGTGTATGACGACCACCCTCATCTTTACTAAGCACATAAGTCTCACATTTGAAACGAATATGGGGTTTCACTGAACCAGGAGCACAGATAACCATACCACGACGAATCTGAGATTTTTCGATGCCTCTTAGTAGTAAACCAGCGTTATCACCGGCTTCACCTCTATCTAATAATTTACGGAACATCTCAACACCAGTACATACTGAAGTCAAAGCCTTATCCTCCTTGTCCATCATACCTACAATCTCCACAGGATTACCAACATTGATAACTCCTCTTTCGATACGACCAGTTGCTACTGTACCACGACCTGTGATAGAGAATACATCTTCAATAGGCATTAAGAATGGCTTATCAGTTAAACGAATAGGGTTAGGGATATCATTATCCACTGCGTCCATCAATTCCTTGATTTTACCAACATAAAAAGGATCGTCTTCTAATGCTTTCAATGCAGAACCTTGAATTACAGAAGCTTTGTCACCGTCAAAACCATAAGTATCAAGCAATTCGCGAACTTCCATTTCAACTAATTCAAGCATCTCCGGGTCCTCAACGATATCCACTTTATTCATGAATACAACTAATTTTGGTACACCTACCTGACGAGCAAGAAGAATGTGTTCTCGCGTTTGAGGCATCGGTCCGTCTGTAGCTGCGACAACGATAATAGCTCCATCCATTTGTGCTGCACCCGTAACCATGTTTTTTACATAATCCGCGTGTCCAGGACAATCTACGTGAGCATAGTGTCTTGCAAGGGTTTCGTACTCAACGTGAGCGGTATTAATAGTAATACCACGCTCTTTTTCTTCCGGAGCAGCATCAATTGAATCATACGATCTTTTTTCTGCAAGACCATCTTTTGAAAGAACATAACTTATCGCGGCAGTCAAGGTTGTTTTGCCATGATCTACGTGACCGATAGTACCAATGTTTACGTGTGGTTTATTCCTTTCGAATGTACCTTTAGCCATCAGTTTTGATTTTTAGAATATTAATTCATTAAACAAAAAATATCTCCAGAACACTAGAGCCAATGAGGGGAATTGAACCCCTGACCCCTTCCTTACCATGGAAGTGCTCTACCCCTGAGCTACATCGGCTGTTATTATTGGAGTTAAAAACTAAAAAGAGCGGGCGAAGAGACTCGAACCCTCGACCCTCAGCTTGGAAGGCTGATGCTCTACCAACTGAGCTACACCCGCTTAAAAAAATAAATATACCAAATTTGATAAATTTATTTGTGGGGGTGATAGGAATCGAACCTATTCAGACATAATCACCAGATTTACAGTCTGGCCCGGCTCTCCAGCTCCGGCGCACCCCCGATTCTCCAATCAAGAAGAAAATTTCAAATGAATTTACTTACCTAAAGTAAACTTAAAAGAGCCAGCAGAGGGACTCGAACCCCCGACCAGCTGATTACAAATCAGCTGCTCTACCAACTGAGCTATGCTGGCTTAATAATCACTTTCACCCGCTACATTTAGAGGCTTTTCCTAAAGAGATGCAAAGATAAATAGTCTTTATAACTAATCCAAAGGATTTCAAAAAAAATGTCAATTTATTTTCTTCGACTTTTATATCTTTCAATTTTACGTATCAATGAATCTATGGCTTCATCGGTGGCAGCCTCGAAGGTCATCTTACTCGATTTCACAAACAAAACCTCTCCGGGCACATGCACACTTACCTCTACTACTTTTTCTTTTACTTGCCCCGCATTTTCAAGTTTCAACATAACTTGAGCGCGAATAATTCTGCCAAAAAAAAGATTCAATTTTTCAACACGATGCTCAATGAACAACTTTAATTTTTGGTCTGCATGAAATGAAACCGCTTGCATGTCAATGCTCATAGTGATTTTTTTAAAAAATGAATAAAGTGAATTTTGTCTAGCCATTCATATCTGGCTTGGTACGCTGTGCTTTGGGATGTGCCTGATTATAAATTTTTTTTAAACGTTCCACAGAGTTATGCATATATACCTGGGTGGCAGCCAGACTAGAATGCCCTAACAATGCCTTTACTGATTGAATATCTGCTCCATTGCTCATTAAATGAGTAGCAAAAGTATGTCGTAACAAATGAGGCCCTTTATTTTCAATACTCGTTACCATTTCTAAATAACGAATGCTCACCATATAAATGAACCGGGTGTAAACATTTCTGCCTTTGTCTGTCACAAAAAATGTGTCAGCCTCTTTTTCAAATAAGGTATTTCTTTCCTCCCGATACTGTGTCATCAAACCATACAGAGCGCCAGAAACGGGTATTACCCTGGCTTTACCTCCTTTACCTATTACCTTTATTTCTTTTCTCTCCCACTGAATATCAGTATCTCTAAGGTTAGCCACTTCAGCTCTCCTCATACCTGTTCCGTACAACAATTCAAGTATTACCCGGTCTCGATTCCCTTTAAAATCAGACGAAAACAAATTTCCCGACCCAAGTTTTTCCATCCCTTCAACAGATATAAACCTTGGAAGCCTCTTAGGGATTTTCGGTAATGGTAATCGAAGTGCCGGATTCCCATCCATCTTGTCTCTTCGTTGTAAAAATCTGTAAAAAGCCCTAATTCCTGACACTCTTCTTCTAATGACCGAAGGCTTATTGCCTTTATTTGCCATAAATACTACCCAAGACCTTATTATTTCAGTATCTACTGACGTCCAATGATATACCACATTTTGGGTGTCTAGAAATGCTTTGAAAAATTGTATATCGTCTCTATAACCTCTCAGTGTTTCCGGGGAAACCCTCCTTTCTCCTTCAAGATAGCTTAAAAACAATGCTACGTAAGTGTCTTGCATATCTAACATACCCTATGGATGAATGAAGACTTAATCTACAAATAAAAATGAATGCAGTCAAGTTTATTTCTTATTCTTCGGTCATTATTTTCTCATAATATTGAAAAAATCGTCTCACTTCCGAATCTAATTTCAGATTAAGTTGATTTTGTTGAAGATAGCTTTCCATCCGTTTTCCTCTCGAGCCAGTTAAATCTACCCAGGCCCTTTTATTATTATTAATTTCCTCCCAATTTCCTTGCATAGATTTGGCAAAATATTTGGTTTTTAAGTAGTAGTATGCGTTTTTATCCCCAACGGATAAAGCTACATGATACGTAGGTTCCTTTTTTTTAAGAACGGAAAGAGAAACTATTTTGAGAAAATGACCATCCACAACTAATTCATAAAAATCATCCTCCCCTATTGAATCAATACCCAGCATTTTACCATTGATATATGTTTTAAGAATATTGCCTGCCGGATCGAACGTTTGAATTTTTTTGATGGCCATATTATCAATTCCCTTGATACCCCCTTTCATTTTAAACTCCACTAATTTTTCAAGTAAGTTAATTCTCATTTTGTACCCGGCAATTGAATCGGATGCGTTTGGATCATATCGTTTGACAATTTCTTTAAAAAATACCACAGCAGAACTTCTGAAAATCGAATCCAAAAATATATTGCCCATTAATTTCCCCGGCTTTTCTGTTATACCATAAATGGGGGCAAGATTATTAGGTCTGAATTCACCATAATTAAATTCATCACGTGTCGTTTGATACAACTCCTCTTGAGAAAATATCATGAAAGGAATGAAGCAACAGATAATAAAAATTAGTTTTTCCATCATTAAAGTTTAATTTTCAGCGCCAAAAAAATCCAAATACTCATCACCTGGCTCATATAAAAGATATTCAAATATCAGATTCATCATCTCATCTTTTGTCCCCCAACCATACCTTACTTTTGCTGGTGGAAAATAGGGGTTTTTAGGATTATTTTTTGTGTTATCAAACGTTGCCTCCGCATAAATGACGGAACCACGTGGGATTTTAAGTAAATCATTGAACTGATAAGTTTGCTGCCAGTTAAAATCCCATTCCGGGATATGTATTAATGGTATCATATCACCATCTGATGTAATGGCGAACGATTTAAATGATTTCCCCAGTAAATGCATGTGAGGCAAAACACTTAATAATGATAAATCAACTGGCAAAATAGGCGACCTCATATAGAAGGTAATCACAGTATCTGGTTGAAATTCAAAGGGTTTATTCGTCACCCAGGTTTCGTCAAAAACCATCGTTTCAATGATTCTTCTTGGCTTTCCTTTGGCATAATAAAGATGAATTTCAGATTGATCTGTTTCTTCCTTTGCGGATGGAGCATAATGCATATTTACCACGAGGTCTGCGTTAGCGGGAAGTACCTTTGCTACACCATCGGGGTAAAAAAGAGGAAAATTGCCAGGAACCCACCCTGTCCAAAATGAATTGGCCAGAGGAATATTCATTTTTTCCAATTGAGGACCAGCCTGCCACACAGAAGTAGCATCGAAAGGCCGAATTCTTTTAGTTGTATCAATCATTATCCTGCTGTGGTGCGCCAAGGTCTTATTTTTAGGCACAAATCCAACACCTCGCAAATATATGGGTGCTGGATTATCCACCGGAATAACAAAAAATCTATACTGCTCTTCGTTGTCTCCTGGTATGATAAATGGTTTTTGAAACGCAACTATTTTGTCCGGAGAGGGCCATTTTAAGCTATTCACCTCCCCTTTTTTTTGTGGTAATCCTTCCGCTGCGCCACTTTTAATCCAGGCAAGTATTTTATTTAACGATTGCTCTGATAAGGCACGTTGATTATGAAAAGTTCTAAATAAGGTATCGGCGTGCCAGGGAGGCATATATTTAGACTCAACCACCATTTCAATCATGGTTGCTCTTTTTTTTACATCGTCAAAACTTTCCAATGAAAAGGGTGCTATTTGGCCTTTTCTATGGCAACCGGTGCAATTTTCGTCGATAATCGGTTTTATGTCCATGAAATAAGTTAACGAATCTGAGCAGAACCCATTATTCCCAACGATTAAAAATACCCATACCAAAAAAATATTTAAATGCAGTGACCCAGACATATTGAAATAATTATTTACAAATAGCTTTAAGTTACGTTTCCATTTAACGAACAAAGAACTATTCTTTTTAAAATTAACTAAATAATATTTATTTCTTCTGATTATTTTATTTTAAAAAGTCAACGAATCGTTGAAATAATGCATTGTGCCATTTTAAAAGAAAAAGGGAGTTGATTATTTAAAAATACAACCGATAGGATCCGTTTTAAAAATCAAAACAGGTTGATTATTCCCGTAAGCCTTTAACGCATTTTTTAGATAAAACTTTTGAGGGACAGGCTTATTTTTTCCTAAAGCATAAAACCAATCGTCGGTTGCCCCCCTGTAAATGATATTGGCTTTTGCATCAATAAATAACACTTCGGGTGTAGTCGTAACCTTTAAAAAAGAAGCTAATCTATTCTCTTTATCTATAAACCACTGGTAAGGGATTTTATATTTTTTCATAAAACCCTTTGCCATTTTACTTTCTTCATAAGAAGTGAATACGCCAATAAAGGTAAACTCAGGAAATTCAAGCGCTAATTTTTTCCAGATATTAGGATATTTATTACAAATCGGACATTCAGCATTCATCCAAATAAAAATATTCCCTTTTGTGTTCAGTGTTATTGATTTTGGAATAAGGTAAGGAAGGCTATCTTTTTTACTGCAAAATAAATACGAATTACCTTCAAACGCAGACAGTCTTGAAAAAGAAAAAATAAAAAAAAAAAGGGAAATAAGAAGATACCTCATAAAAAAAATTGCTCCCCGAAAATAAGTATCGGGGAGCAATTAAACTAATAAAGAAGAATAATATTATTTTTTTGGTTTAAGTAGCACGGTGGCTTTGTCGCCATAACCATTTACCCAAGCATAGCTAATGGTGCCATCATCATTTACTTTGCCTGAAGCTAAGGTTTTCTCACCGAAAGGTTCAGTAAAATCTGGAAACTTAATGGTTCCGCAAACATCAAATAAAGTGGCATCCATTTTAGTCGTCGCTTCAATGCCATAAACACCGTACCATTTAAGATAGAGGCCAGCGCTCCAGTCGGAAATAGAATATTTTCCATCTCCTGTTTTGGTAAGTTTCACCTCCCTTGTTGCGGTAATAACCCCTTTACAACAATCATCGGTAGAAGTTCCAGAAGTAGTGGCTATATAAGTGCCTTCGATTTTAGAGTTACAAACGACAGCCCAGTTGATATCGCAATTAGCCCCTGGGAATTCCGAGCAAACAGAATCGGACCAAGCGTCAAAAAAGCGTCCATCCGCCGTGGTGAATGCCCATGTCATTTTAAAGCCATCATCAGATGTAAAACGAACAGTAGAAGACCGGTCTTTCTTAAAGGTATTAGTAAATACAGATACCTTACCTTTACCATCACCGTAATCAAAGGTCGCATCTTTGAATGCTGTATAAACATCATTCGGAGAAATGCTAAATTTAGCATACGTCCTATTGGCAGGAACGGCACTACCTTCCAAAGTCTTCACTTTTTTAGTACCATGATTAGCTACCCGAGGATTTCCTTCCGCATCTACGTAGGACTCTTTGAAATTGACAAAAACGTCCATTTTTGTCACTGTATTAATTTTATCTATAGATATCCATTGCAATTCAATACTAATTGGCGTGGTCATATCTTTATAGAAGAAACTCGTAGCTGAGCCAGTGGCTGTTTGTGCATAACCATGAACGGCAGTTTCCGGTGCAAGAACTGGATTTAACGACTCGTCCTTACAGGATGAAAACGGCAACAACAATGCGGCAGCTAGAGAATAAAGCAAAATTTTAAATCGCTTCATGTTGTGTTTTTTTATTAAAACAATCAATGAAAATAATTAGTTTGGATCCCAGAAAATCCTATCTCTGTCATAAACAACATCCTTTGCTGTTTTCGCATTAGGATTCAATGTCAGTTCCTCTTGTGGATAAGGTAAACGAACAGGAAATTTACGAGGAGCAAGGATTGGATCCTGGATAGTGTTAGGGAAACCAGTTCTGCGGTAGAAGTTATATAATTCGTAACCATTACCCCAGCTAGTAAACCAAAGCTGTTTTCCAACGACATTTAATTTGGCGTTGTTATTGGCAGCATTGTCATAACGACTCATCCATAGATCGACGTAAGCCTTTATATCCAATACACGCCCATCGACCATAGTAATTGGCGGAGCCACTGCATTCACATCAGATGATCTACTAAATGTTACTACCTTACCGATATGATCTTCGATGGCTTTTTTGAATAAAGCCTTTGCATCACCAGCTACGCCAAGAGAAAGGATAGCTTCAATTTGGTGATAAAGGACGTTTACAGAAGTTAAAGCGGGAAAAATACCTCCACCTGCTGCACGATTTGCTGCGGGAATAGCTGGTGCGGCGATGTCATAATAACCACCGGCAGGATAAACCCCTGGAATAAGTCTAAAGTCTCCATCCAAAGGTACCCCTGCTGGGTCAGCTCTGTCACGTCCAAATAGTCCAGCTAAGAAAGTTTTAGCTTTATCATCATATTTAAGATTCTTATTCTCATATAAACGCTTAATCACAAGGTTACTGATTGGGAAATACCCATAAGTACAAGATGGCGTTTGTGAACACGGAGACGTATTTCTTTGAGAAGGGTCTGCCTGGTCAAGCACAGTTCCCTGAATTCGACGGAAATAATATGGCCAGCGTGGATCAGCATCTTCCAGAGACTCCAACATGAATTGGTGTAAGATGTAAGTAAAACCGTTTGTACCAGCGGTATAAGAAGCTTGGTACCAAGGGTGGCGATTATCTGGTGTAACTGTCTTAGAATATTGGAACGTAAAATCTTCCGCAGAGGTAGAAATTAATTTTCCAGAAGCTACTACTGCTTCAATTTGAGCTTTGGCGTTTGTATTCACCAATCTCGTATTCATCAACAACTTCATTTTAAGAGAAAAGCCAAACTTTTCCCAACGGGCTGTATTACCGGCATAGATAAGGTCACCTGTAATGGCTACCGGACGACGAGCATTAGTCACCCCTTTGATTCCATCATCAACTAAGGTTAATAATTTTGCATAAATCGCGGCATCATCCTCGAAATTAGGATTGGTAATTTTATTTTCAGCATCGCCACTAAGCGCTTCAGAATAAGGTATATCACCAAATAAATCTACCATAGTGGAAACGACATAAGCCTT
>CAMDWC010000009.1 GCA_945878825.1 Haliscomenobacter hydrossis DSM 1100 | reverse complement strand
GTTTACGTAACCAATGATTGTATTTACGAAATTACCCCGGCAGAAATTCTTGGGGAATGTTTTCCTCTCTTTCAAGGCTATGTTATCGTTTATGACGGTGTTAATATGACGCCCGTTCGAGGTGGGGTCATTAATCGTTTGGGTATTTTTCCTTTCACTTTATTTAATTCAAAAGGTGGATTAGTTTGCCTCGGACAGGTCTTTGTCAGGGATACTATTGGCCCCGTTTTTAAAGACGATGTGGCTAAAAGAGATTGGGAAAGCAGAGATACCCTGATTCTCTCTGAAAATGATATTCCTTCTGTATTTAATAATAATCTCAATTGGGCAACGTCAGATGCTCCCCTGTTTTTAGGCCTCCCCTCAGTGAAAGATGGTTGTAGCCCCAATTTTATTTCGAGAAATGTGAAGGATGAATTAATCTCCTTTCCCTGTGACTCCATTATAAAATTTAAAAATGGTTTGGTTTTTCCTCACCTTATATCAAAAATTAAACGAACCTTTACTTTTACTGATAATTCTAACAACGCTTCTGTTTTTATTCAGGAAATTTTCTTTAGAAAAATTGGAACTCCTTCTTCCTGCGATCTAACTCCCTCTCTTACTTACGATTATGCTCCCACAAGTTTATATTCTTTTGGTCCTTTAGGGGATAATCCAAGAATTAAAACGCATCCGAATTTTCCGTCAGGTAAAATTGATCAGAATAATTCTTTTTATAAATGTGAAGCACCTGATGATGTAAAATTTGATGTATGCTCCATTTCAGATAGCATGGAATTAGATCGTTTGGTGAAATCGGTCTATAGCGCCTTTTATACCTGGCCAAATGGTTTTAAGGACACTATCAGCCTTTTTGACAAACAAAATTTATGGAATGTTTCCTATAAATCGAGGGTTTACTCCGCTTGTAATGACGGTAAACGGGTTCGAATCATAGTTACTATTGAAGATATTTGCCAAAAGAAAATCATTACTGATACCCTGTGGATTTATTTTTCGCGCACATCAGGCCCCTCTTTTCCTGCACTGACGGGTTCTGGGCAAAATACCGTTTTAGGAAGGGATGCTGCAAAACCAGTGTTTATTCAGCTACCAGGAAATGTATGTAAAAGCAATATTTTACTGCCCTTTACTCATGGAACCGATGAACGTGACCTGGGAAAATGGTTTAATTGGACGGTGAAAGATGATTGTACGCCTCGGGCTAATTTGTTGCTTTCCTATCAGGTGGAATCAAAAGTTATCTCTGTCTCAGGGAAATTTAAAAGTTCTTCCGTTTGGAATAAGGTGAATTATCTTTTGATTCACACCCCTTTAGGGTCTTCTATGAATGACTTGCCAGCTGGCGCACATAGAATTATTGTGGCCGCAACCGCCGGAGAATGTGAGGCAATTAGCTATGATACCCTCTATTTTGTTCTGCAAGATCAGGTTTTTCCAAGGGTTCGTTGCAAACCGTCTGTAACATTACCTTTATTGTATAGTGGCAATTCAGATTGGTACACTAACGGCAGGACAAACAAGGTTTCAGCAAGAATCAGAACCGATATGGTGAACAATGGTTCAACGGATAATTGCTCGCTGGACACGCTCTATCTAAGAAGGGTGGTCTCCTCTTCCTGTATTTTAGATAATTTTTTGGGTAATCTCGATTATGATAAATTTGGAAATAAGGATGGAAAAGTGACAATCGCTGATTTTGAAAAAATTAATACAGGAAAAAATGCCGGCCTTTATTATACGCCTCGCTTTTTACCCTATATTGAATATTTTTGTTGCGATTATGGTCAAGAAAATTTCGCCGAACTTTGGGCAAGTGATATAGGTTTTGGTACCCTCGCAAATAATAGTTTTTGTGACTTTGAGGTTGTTTTGCAAGATGTCATGAATCCCGTGGTATTCTCCCCAAATTTAAATCAAGATCCGAATAAAAAGGCTAAAAATTGGGTGAGTTGCACCGACACCGCAGCGTTGAATGCTTTAAATGATGAATTTAAATCTAATGAATTGTTTGGTATGCCCGCTATCTATGGATTGGATTGTTCAGGAAAGGTTAACTATAGCACCGTTGATTATGTAAAATGCGGTTCAGGGCATATTACCAGACACTGGATGGTAGAAAAATTAGTAGATAATCAAACCGTAACTGTTCGTGATTCTCAAATTATCCTGGTGCGTCCCTCTCATACTTTTACGATCAATATTCCTCCCGATACGACCGCTTTTTGTGGGTCAGATCCAGCCTTTTCCTTATCCGTTACTTCAAATGCTTGCAATCTGTTGGCTATTTCTTTTGTTGATTCTTTAATAAACAGGCAAAATAATAAGGCGGATTGTATGAAAATTCAAAGAACTTATACCGTCATAAATTGGTGTGATGTCCCAGTTTCTTTCGATTGTGCAGATATTACTGCTAATCCTGCCAAATTTGCTCGTATCATTCCCCGTAAGCTGAGGGCAAATGGAAAGGCTATGCCCTTTTTTCATGCTTTATCTAAGTTAAATGCAGAAAATAATAGGCTGATTTCTGTAAATGATTCCCTTGTTTTTGATTCATCCAGGATGCTGTCGGGTTCATCCCTTTCTGGCTTGCTACCAGCTTCCTTAAAGGATTATCCTTCAGAATATAAGCTTTCATGCAAAAATGACCAGGTATTTGCCTGGAAATATAAACAGGTTCTTACGCTATTCGATACGATTAAGCCCGTTGTTATTATCCCGGATTCGTCTTTGGTAATTAAAAGTAACGGAAACTGTAATTTACCAGTTTCTCTCTCCTTTAAAGTACTGGATAATTGTTCTTTTTCAACGATTACACTTGATTCCATATCGCTGTATGAAAAAAATACCCAGAAATTAATACCCTGGGGTGGAAAAATAGACGACGGGGTTTATGAAAATGGTTTTCTGTCGGTAAAGTTAAATGCAATACCACCAGGAAATTATAATTTGCGCGTTGTGGTGTCTGATAATTGTCAACAAAAAGCAATAGCCATTTTACCTGTTTCGGTAATACCATCCAGTCTTCAATCTTTAGATTGCGTTGAAAGGGTAACTAAAAACATGGAACAGATTTCTCAAGAGGAAGGTGGATATGTTAAAGTGACTCTTTTGGATATCCTAAGGGATAAATCCCTTGTTTCAAAATTAAACACTTGTAATCCAGGTTCTTTCTTTTCTATTAAGAAAGTTGCTGATTTATCAGGTACTTATCTGCCCAAAATGGCGGACTCTATTGTTCAGATTAAATGCTCCTTTTTATCTAAGGAAGCTATTCCTTTAAAGGTTTTTCTTACTGATATGAATGGAAAGTCTATTTCTTGTGAAGTTTCTCTTTTTATAACAGATTCTTTGAATTATTGTAGTCAAAAGTTTTCGGTAACGGGGTCGATTAAAACAGCTCCAGGGAAAGCTGTAAACGATGTTAAAGTAAATCTTTTACGTTTAACTTCTTTGATTGGACAAACGAATAAAAATGGATTGTTCTCTTTTCAATATATTCCAGAAGGAGGTCCCTATTTGTTGAAACCTTTAAGCCCAAATGATTTTAGAAATGGGGTTTCAACGCTCGATTTGGTGCTATTGCAAAGATATCTTTTACAAGGACAGCCCTTTAAAACACCTTATCAGTTTCTTGCAGCTGATATTGATAATTCCGGGACCATTAGTATCAGGGATTTATTGGAACTAAGAAAATTAGTCATTAATCTTACGTCAAAATTTGAAAAGAATACAAGCTGGAGGTTTATTCCATCCAAATTTATTTTTCCGGATTCCTTAAATCCATGGAAAACCTCTTTTCCAGAAGATGTTTCTTTTCCTTTCATATCAAAAGATACTACGGCTTCATTTATTGGTATCAAAATCGGAGATCTTTCTGGTGACGCACCTGTCGATATACTTCCAGGTGTTCAAATAAGGAATGAAATAAACGCCTGGCCATTATATTACAACATTTCAGAAGCTACGGATATGGGAAATCATCTGGTTTCCTTCTATTTTAATGAAAGAAATAATCCGGAAGGTTTTCAATCAACCATTCATTGGAATGCTGATTTCTTAAAACAAATATCTTTTGTTCCAGGTATTTTAAAAGAGGAAAATGTAAATATTGTAGCCGAAAGAGGTTATTTAAATGTCAGTACTGAAAAATTAGCTGAGGATGGAGTACTTTTTTCTTTGCTCGTTTCTTCTAATAACCTGCCTTTAAAAAATCTTTATCTTTCTAGTCATATTTTATTGCCGGAGGCTTATGAGGGAAATCAAATTTTTCCGCTTAATTTAATTAAAAAAGAATTCCAAAAGGATGAATTCCAATTTTATCCTCCCGTTCCAAATCCTTTCAGTAAGGAAACGATGCTTTCATTTTATTTACCTCAATCAACTTTTACAGAAATAGTTATTAGCGATCTATCAGGTAGGATTATCAAAAAAATGAGTGGGGAAGGTTTTAAAGGATTAAATAAATGGGCGTTAAATCTTTCCGAAATTCCTGAAGAAACAATCCTTTTTTGCAAAATAAAAGCGGGAGGATATGAAGGAATCCAACAGATAGTCAAAGTTAATTAAGGTTTATTTTACTCCGGTGTGATTCATATCACAACTATGCCGCTATTTTGTATTTAGTTTTGTTCTATAAACAATAAGTATTATGGCAAATAAGAAATCATTTAACGAATTAATAAATTCAGAAATTCCCGTTTTAATTGATTTTTCAGCAGAATGGTGTGGCCCTTGTAAAGCGATGGCGCCCATCTTAAAAGAAGTGGCTGCCAGTGTAGGGGAAGAAGCAAAAATAATTAAAATAGATATTGATAAGAATCCTGAAATTGCCAGCCAATTGAATATTACAGGCGTTCCAACTTTAGTGATATATAAAAATGGAGCATTAAAATGGAGGGTTTCAGGTATGCAATCCGCATTTTCTCTAGTTTCACAACTCAAAATGTATACAAATTCTTAAAGTAAATGTATTTTTGAGCAAAAAAAATGCTCTACGATTTAATTTACCCTTCCTGGCATTGGTCGATTTCCGGATTAGCCATTGCCTTTATTCTTTTTTTACTTACCATGGCAGGCCGGTCTTTTGGGGTTTCCACCACTTTCAAAAATATTTGTGGCTTAGTAGGAGCTGGTAAGAAAAATGAGTTTTTTAAATTTGACTACAAAGAAGATAGTTGGAGACTATTCTTTATCGGAGGAGCCATAGTAGGCGGATTTATTGCCGGGGTTCTTTTTCCAAATCCTTTCGCCGTAAGCCTCGATTCGGATACCATATTTGCCTTAGAGAATCTAGGCATCGTTTATCCCACAGCTGATTCTTTGGGTCGTGGCTTTTTTCCCGATGAATATTTTCGCTGGGATAGCCTCAAAGCCTGGATTATTGCGCTCGCAGGTGGTTTTCTTGTCGGCTTCGGGTCTCGATATGCCGACGGTTGTACCAGTGGTCATGCCATCACCGGGCTTTCTCATTTTCAACTGCCTTCCCTATTAACCGTTATTGGTTTCTTTATCGGAGGCCTGCTAATGACTCATTTTTTATTACCTTTTATCCTATAAATTCTATCTAATATGAAGGGAATTATCTTTTTTCTCATAGGTATCTTTTTTGGCATTACCATGACCAAATCAGAAGCTTTATCCTGGTTTCGAATTTATGAAATGTTCAGGTTCGAAAGTTTTCACATGTATGGTATTATTGGTACCGCGGTGGTTTTGGGTGCTATCATCATGTCTTTAATGAAATATTTTAAAGTGAAAGTTGCTGGCGGTGGTTTGGTAACTTATACGCCCATTCCGCTTAATTTTAAAAGACATATCATCTCCGGAACTATTTTTGGTTTAGGCTGGGCTTTGGTAGGTGCTTGCCCTGGTCCCATGTTTGTTTTAGCTGGGAATGGTTATTTTTTTATTATTGTCGTTATCGCCGGTGCCGTATTTGGAACCTATTCTTATGGAATGGTGAGAGATAAATTGCCTCACTAACTTTTTTTATGTCTTCATTCTTAAGGTAATAACTATATTTAACGAAAGAATTATCGTGCGCTACCTCTATCCCGCGCTCTCTTATAGGCTTTCGTTGCTACAAACAGGGTTATGCCAAAAAGGATTATGCCACCCAACGCCATTAAGAAATCAAGACTGTTTTTATAAACGGCTAATAATGAAATAGCTACCAAAAATACGGTTGGAACCTCATTCAACATTCTAAATTGAAAGGAACTGATACCTAAGGTGCGTTTCTCCAGTTTTGGGATTAAAGCGCCACACCAAAAATGGTACAGCGTAAGACCTACCAGGAAAATTAACTTGATAAACATCCAGCTGTTTGCAGCTAACCAGGCTAAACCATTTAGCCAAAGCATACCCAAACCAAAAGTCCAGGTGATATACATTGCTGGCTTACAAATAATAGTATATACCCTGTGGGCCATCAGATCTAATTGATGGCTTAATATACTTCTGTCAGGTTCGCTTTTTCCCCAGGATTCAACTTGATAGACAAAAATTCTGACCAAATAAAATAGTCCTGCAAACCACGAAACGAATCCAACAACATGTAATGATTTAAATAATAAATACATCGAATCTTAGGTTTGAAGTTAAAAAATAGATAGGCGAAAAGTAGGTAGATTTATGCCATGTTCCAAGAGAAAATTATTTTAGTTCTGAAAAACTAACCTATTTTCCAATAAAATGTCTTACTTTCCATTTGATTAAACCAGTTTATTTTTTTTAAATGTTGAAATTATGCAAACAACACCTACATCTGCCAAATTTTCATTTATTATACTTACCGTCTTATTTTTCATCTGGGGACTTTTAACTTCCCTAAATGATATTTTAGTTCCTCATTTGAAGGCAGTTTTTGATTTAAAGCATTGGCAAGCCCAATTAATTCAATTTTTCTTTTTTGGCGCTTACTTTTTAATGAGTATCCCCGCAGGTTATTTGATTAAAAAACTAGGGTATAAAGGTGGGATTGTTTTAGGACTTACCTTGATGGGTTTTGGTTGTCTTACCTTTTACCCGGCTTCAATCGTTCAGGAATATGCAGTTTTCTTATTGGGATTATTTATTTTGGCCAGTGGTATAACTATTCTACAAGTTGCGGCAAACCCGTATGTTGCTATTTTAGGGCCAGAAAATACGGCCGCAAGTCGATTAAATTTAGCTCAAGGTTTTAATTCGCTCGGCCATACGATAGCTCCATTGTTAGGTGCACTGCTTATTCTACAAAATACAGATAAAGTAGATGTTTCTACCGTAAGATTACCTTATGTAGTGATGTCTGTAATCCTATTTATCATCGCTTTTGTTTTTAGCAGGCTGTCTTTACCTTCCATTCAGTTAGAGGAATCAAATAATAAAAAGGATTTTAGTATATGGCAGTACCCGCAATTGTATCTGGGAGCAATAGCTATTTTTTGTTATGTTGGTTCAGAAATAGCGGTGGGAAGTTTTATGGTTGAATACCTTAAGCAAGATAGTTTACTCAATTTAGAAATGAAAACTGCTGGTTCCTATGTCGCTTTTTATTGGGGCGGTGCCATGGTTGGTCGATTTATGGGCGCCGTTTCTTTATCTAAACAAGGGGATAAAAATAAATTGGGCCTCATGATCCTTTTTCCACTGATTGCCTTCGGTGTCTCCTGGATTGCCTCCACTTCTTATGAGGCAGACCCAATGCTTTCTTTTGGATTTTTAGCCGTAATGATCCTTAATTTTGTTGCTTTTCAATTTGGAAAAGGCATTCCATCCCGATTACTTTCTGTCTTTGCTCTCATGAATATCATTCTATTGGTAGTAACCATGAATACACAAGGTCAAATAGCTCTTTGGTCTATTTTAGGCATTGGCCTTTTCAATTCCATCATGTGGTCAAATATTTTCACCCTGGCTATTGAAAAATTAGGTGCTTATACGAGTGTCGGTTCTTCTGTTTTGATAATGATGATTGCAGGGGGAGCCATTATTCCACCATTACAAGGTTTATTTGCTGATATTCCCAGTGTTGGAGTAAAGTATTCTTTCCTTATTCCAGCTATCGCCTATGCATATCTTGTTTTTTATGGAATAAGAATGAAGAAACTAGGGGAAAATTAACGTATTTTTACTCGGGGTTCGTTATATTTCTGTTAATGGAAACTTAATACTTGAATTTTTCGTTTTGCTTTATTATATTTGCAATTGTAATGAAAAAAACAAGGGAAGTTCAGGTTATTTTTCCATGTCGCGTCCGCAACTTGCCGCGCCCCTAAGGGCGTATTATATTAACTTCCACCCCAGGCAGTGTATTTCTGCCCATTCCCTAACCAAGGTATTAATACTATTTTTTTTAAAACTTAATCTCCTGACATGGATTTAAAGGTTTTAGTAACGTCGGCAGATCATTTGCAATATGCAGAAAATGTTTGCCTCTTAATAGCAGAATCAGCAAAAGCAAGAGGAACAGGAATCGCAGCGCGTAAACCAGAATATATTCGCGCCAAAATGGAAGCGGGTAATGCCGTAGTTGCTTTTGACGGTGATGTGCTGGTAGGTTTTTGTTACGTGGAGGTTTGGAGTCATAATCGGTATGTTGTTAATTCTGGCCTCGTTGTTCATCCGGATTATAGGAAATCGGGACTTGCCAGAGAAATCAAACGTAAAGTTTTTAATCTTGCCAGAGATAAATTTCCCGAAGCTAAAGTCTTTGGTATCACCACGAGCCTGGCTGTGATGAAGATTAATACAGAATTGGGTTACAAACCCGTTACTTTCTCCGAACTAACTCAAGATGATGCGTTTTGGACTGGTTGTAAAAGTTGCCCAAACTATGACATTCTGGAAAGAAATGAGAGAAGAATGTGCTTGTGTACCGCTATGTTAGCGCCCTCAAAGGTGGAAGAAGAGCAAATGACGCTCAATTTAACACATCTAATCGTCGAAAATAAATGAGTAAAAAAAAGGTTGTTTTAGCCTATAGTGGTGGTTTGGATACTTCTTTCTGTGTTCCATGGCTAACCAGAGAAAATAATTGTGAGGTGCATGCCATTACAGTAAATACCGGTGGATTTACTGCCGATGATGTGCTCAGACTTGAAGAAAGGGCTTTTCAGTTGGGGGCAACTTCGTTTAAAATAGTAGATGCTCAGCATGATTTTTATACTCAATGTATTCGATTTCTTATTTATGGTAATGTATTGAGAAATAATACTTATCCGCTGTCAGTAAGTGCTGAAAGAATGTTTCAAGCCATCGAAACAGCAAAATATGCCACTGAAATTAATGCTCAGGCGGTCGCTCATGGTTCAACAGGAGCCGGAAATGATCAGGTGCGCTTTGATATTGCCTTTCAAATTCTGGGTCATGATCTTGAAATCATTACGCCCATTAGAGATATGAAATTGGCAAGGCAAACCGAAATTGATAAATTAATCGCCTGGGGTTTTAATTGGAATTGGGAAAAAGCTAAATATTCCGTTAATAAAGGTCTCTGGGGCACCAGTGTCGGTGGGGTCGAAACACTAACCTCCCATAAAGGATTACCCGAAGAGGCTTATCCCTCTCCGCTAACCGCTTCCAATCCTGTATCTGTATCCTTGCAATTCGTTAAAGGTGAATTGGTTGGCGTCGATGGTAAGGTTTTTGACGCTCCTCTCGAAGCTATACATGCCCTGCAAATCATCGCAGAACCTTTTGCTATTGGAAGGGATATTCACGTCGGTGATACCATCATTGGTATAAAAGGTCGCGTTGGCTTTGAAGCCGCAGCTCCGCTTATCATTTTAAAAAGTCATCACCTGCTGGAAAAACATACCCTCACAAAATGGCAGCAATACTGGAAGGAACAATTAGCAAATTGGTACGGTATGCTCCTGCATGAAGGTCAGTTTTTAGATCCCGTTATGAGAAATATTGAACACTTCCTCGAAGATACGCAGTCCCATGTTTCCGGTACCGTAACCCTTACTCTTTACCCTTATCGCTTCGTGCTCGAAGGCATTCATTCCGATTTTGATCTGATGAACCCCGAATTTGGACACTATGGCGAAATGAATAAAGGTTGGTCCGGCGAAGATGTAAAGGGTTTTACCAAAATTGCCGGAAATCAATCAAGGATTTTTTTCGAGGTGCTCTCAAAACAACCAAAGCTTCCATAAATTATGATTAAAGTTGGTGTTATTGGTGCAGGCGGTTATACAGGTGGTGAGTTGTTGCGATTGCTCGCTTTTCATCCTAAAGTGGTCATTGCCTTTGCACAAAGTAATTCCCAGGCAGGTAAATCAGTAGCTTCCGTTCATGATGATCTCTTTCAACTGAAAGACCTGTATTTTTTATCCAATCCCCCGCTATTGGCCGATGTCATTTTCTTATGCATGGGGCATGGCAAATCGTCCATCTTTATGCAGGAAAATGTTATTCCCAATGGCGTAAAATGTATCGATTTGGGAAATGATTTTAGATTGCATCCCTCTTTTATTTACGGTTTGCCAGAGCTGAATCATGAACCTATTAAAAAGGCAGAACGTATCGCTAATCCCGGTTGCTTTGCTTCTGCTATTCAACTCGCTTTATTGCCTTTCGCTGAAAATCACCTCCTGAATAATTCCATCCATATTCATGCCATTACTGGCTCTACCGGTGCCGGTCAGGCGCTAAGCGATACCACCCATTTTAGTTGGCGTTCTTCAAATATTTCTGTTTATAAGGCCTTCAATCATCAACATATTCCAGAAATAGTAAGAAGCCTCAAGCAATTACAACCCGATTTTAATCAGGATCTGCATTTTATTCCCATGAGAGGTGATTTTACCAGAGGTATACTCGCCTCCATTTATTTCGAATCAGATGTATCCCAGGCAGATTTAAATGATCTGTTTTCCTCCTATTATAAAAACCATCTTTTCACAAAGGTTACGGACCTTAATCCTCACCTGAAAATGGTCGTCAACACCAATAATTGTGTTGTCCAGGTAAAAAAACAAGGTAAATGTGTTCATATTATCTCCGTTCTCGATAATTTACTCAAAGGTGCCTCCGGTCAGGCAGTACAAAATATGAATCTTATGTTCGGTTACCCTGAAAATGAAGGCCTGAACCTTAAATCTACCGCCTTTTAAATCTTTTAATTTTTTGATATGAAATTATTCGATGTTTATCCTCTCTATGATATTTGCCCGGTAAAAGGTCTTGGATCTTATGTTTGGGATGAAAAAGGAACCAAATATCTTGATTTTTATGGCGGTCATGCCGTCATTTCTATCGGTCATTCCCATCCCCATTATATCTCAAAAATTGCAGAGCAACTCAGTGCTATTGCTTTTTATTCGAATTCTATCCTAAATCCTTTGCAAAATGAGTTGGCTGAGCTCCTGGGCGAAATAAGTGGATGCCACGATTATCATCTGTTTCTATGTAATTCTGGCGCAGAGGCGAATGAGAATGCCCTGAAAATGGCCTCTTTCGAAAATGGACGGAAAAAAATTGTCGCTTTTAAAAAGGCTTTCCATGGCAGAACGTCGGCCGCCGTGAATGTGACAGATAGTAAAGGTATCCAGGCACCTATAAATAGTACCTTTGAGGTGGTTTATCTGCCTTTAAATGATTTTGACGCGATCGACAATGCGTTTTTAGATAATGATATCGCTGCCGTTATCATCGAGGGCATTCAAGGGATTGGCGGAATTCATATTCCTGATGTCGCTTTCTTACAAAAAATATCATCGCTTTGTCAGGCTTCAAATACTATACTAATTCTCGATGAAATACAATCGGGTTATGGTAGAAGTGGTTCTTTTTTTGCCTTCCAAAAATCTGGTATTCAACCCGATATCATAAGTATGGCAAAAGGGATGGGAAATGGTTTTCCAATTGGAGGTATATTGTTACACCCCCGTTTTAAAGCAAAACATGGCCTTTTAGGCACTACCTTTGGTGGAAGTCACCTGGCTTGCGCCGCTGGGATTGCCGTCCTGGAAGTTATTCGCGATGAACAATTGATGGAAAATGCAGCCGTTTCTGGCCAGTTATTATTGAATGAATTGAAAAATAGTGCGCTACCTGGTGTTGTGGAAGTGCGTGGTGAGGGTCTCATGATTGGTATCGAATTCGATTATAATACCGCCGCGCTAAGAAAGAAATTACTGATGGAAAATCACATTTTTACAGGCTCTTCTTCTGACCCGAATACCATACGACTTCTTCCTTCTTTGTCCGTTGGCGAGCATGAAATAGATCAATTATTAGACGGATTTAAGGCAGTTTTGTATGCTGCCACCCAATCTGTTCCCGCATGAAGTCATTTATAGCCGCACCAGAGGTAAACGAGATTATTCGATTACTCGCTTTGGCAAAAGATATTAAAGGATCACCTGAAAACTATAGACAGTTCGGAGTCAATAAAACATTGGTCCTCCTTTTTTTTAATCCTAGTTTGAGAACTCGCCTTAGTACAGAAAAGGCTGGGCTTAATCTTGGCATGCAGGTGATTAGTATGAATGCCGACAATGGATGGAAAATTGAGTTCGAGGAAGGTGCCATTATGGACGGAGACAGCGCAGAACATGTGAAAGAGGCCGCTGCTGTCGTAAGTCAGTACGCATCTATCATTGGCATTCGCAGTTTTCCTTCCTTAGTTCAACGCGATAAAGATTATCAGGAGGAAGTGATTTCTGCCTTTGTAAAATATGCATCGGTTCCCGTAGTTAGTTTGGAGTCAGCTACCCGTCATCCCCTTCAATCGTTCGCCGATTTACTTACGATAGAGGAATTTAAACAAAAAGACAGGCCTAAGGTAGTCCTTTCCTGGGCTCCCCATCCCCGTGCTTTGCCGCAGGCTGTTCCCAATTCTTTTGTGGAATGGATGAGACGCGCAAACGTCGATTTAGTCGTCACCCATCCTAAAGGGTATCATCTTTCGACCGATTTTATGGGCGATGCCTACGTAACAACCAATCAAAATGAGGCCTTTGATGGTGCTGATTTTATTTATGCAAAAAACTGGTCCTCATTTGAAAACTATGGCGCCATTCTTTCAAAAGATCCTTCCTGGACCATCACAGCCGAAAAAATGGCGCTCACTTCTAAGGCAAAATTTATGCACTGCCTTCCCGTTAGAAGAAATGTTATCGTCGCCGACGAAGTAATCGATGGTCCCGATTCCATCGTTATTGCTCAGGCAAATAATAGAACCTGGGCTGCACAAGCCGTTTTGTACGATTTATTAAAAGGTTAAACCTCTTGCTGAATGAAGGAAATACTCCATATTCTTAAAATAGGTGGTAATGTATTAAGCAATGACCTTGTCCTGGCCTCGGTTTTAAGCGCATTTTCAGAAAAAGAGGGTAGAAAAATAATCGTTCACGGAGGAGGCAAAAAAGCAACCGTTCTTGCTGAAAAATTGGGGATTCCTTCCGTTTTTGTTGAAGGAAGAAGAATTACTGATACCGATTCTCTCGAAATTGCCGTGATGACGTATGCTGGCTGGTATAATAAAAAAATAGTGGCACAATGTCATTCAATAGGTTTATCTGCGCTCGGATTATCCGGGGCAGATGCCAATGCCATCCTTTCGGTAAAGCGTCCCGTAAAAGAGGTAGATTTTGGTTGGGTAGGGGATCCGGTAACGGTAAATGTTCAAACCTTATCCCATTTCATGAATATTGATTTGACCCTGGTCTTTTGTGCCGTTACGCACGATGGGCAGGGGCAATTGCTAAATACCAACGCCGATACCATCGCTTCTACCCTGGCTACCGCTCTTTCCAATATCTATTCGGTAAACCTCACCTATTGTCTGGAATTGACGGGCGTCCTCGAAGATGTTTCCGACCCACGTACCGTAATCCCCTCTCTTCATCGTTCCGCTTTCATCGAGGGACGGGAAAAGGGCTATTTTCATGCTGGAATGATTCCAAAATTGGAAAATGCCTTCAATGCCATTGAAAATGGTGTGACAAAAGTCGTTATTTGTGGTCCTGATTCTTTTCTTACCAACGGCGGTACTCATATTTGTAAATAATGAATAGCTCCAAGGCTGATTTGCTTGAAAATGCAGTAAAATGGTTGTCTGAAATCATTCAAATTCCCTCTTTTTCAAAAGAGGAAGATCAAACCGCTCAATGGTTTTTTGATTGCCTTGAGAATCAGGGAGCTAAGCCATCTCGTTCAGGGAATAATGTTTGGGCTATTTCATCGGTTTGGGACCCAAATAAACCAACGCTCTTACTCAATTCTCATCATGATACCGTCAAACCTATTTCCGGCTGGACTTTTTCTCCCTTTGAAGCAACGAGGGTAGATGATAATATTATTGGATTAGGTAGTAATGACGCAGGTGCTTCACTGATATGCCTGCTTTGCACTTTCCTTCAATTGAGGACTTCAGAGCATTTAGCGGTTAATCTCGTTTTTGCGGCCACGGCGGAAGAAGAAATTTCAGGAAGTGGGGGCATTGCCTCTATTTTACCCCTGCTACCTCCCATCGACATGGCCATCGTGGGGGAACCCACTACCATGCAGCTGGCCGTGGCTGAAAAAGGCCTCATGGTGGTCGATGCAGTGTCAAAAGGAATATCTGGACATGCAGCGAGAAATGAAGGGGTCAATGCTATCTATGAAGCGATGAAGGATATTGAATGTATTCATTCTTTCGCTTTCCCGAAAATTTCTGACTTTTTAGGCCCCGTTAAAATGTCCGTTACCCAGATAAATGCTGGTACGCAACATAATGTGGTACCTGATCAATGTTCTTTTGTCATAGATATTCGAACCAACGAACTTTATACCAATGAGGAGGTATTTGAAATACTCAAACAACTGGTGAAAGCAGATTTGAAGGCACGTTCCTTCAGACTCAAATCTTCTGGCATTTCCTTAGAGCATCCTTTGGTATTGTCTGGGCTGCATTTAAACTTGATTTCTTTTGGATCACCAACCCTTTCCGACCAGGCTTTGATGCCTTTCCCATCTTTAAAACTGGGTGTAGGTGATTCAGCCCGATCTCATACGGCCGATGAGTTTATCAATATAAAAGAAATAGAGAATGGCCTCTCTCTTTATCATGCCATTATTACCGGCATTCATATACCTAAAAACTGAAGGATGAAACTTTGGGAAAAAGACTTCTTAGTTCAACCGCAAATTGATGCCTTTACCGTAGGAAAGGATAGAGAAATGGATCTGCTTTTGGCAAAATATGACGTTCTTGGCTCTTTAGCTCATATTCAGATGCTTGAATCTATTCAGCTGATTTCAAAAAATGAATTGGATGTACTCTCCGCGTCCTTGAAAAATATTTATCAAAATATTGAGAAGGGCCTCTTCAAAATGGATGACGACGTGGAGGATGTCCATTCTCAAATTGAGCTGTTGCTCACAAAATCTCTGGGCGATATTGGAAAAAAAATACATAGCGGACGATCAAGGAACGATCAGGTGCTGGTGGATTTAAGACTTTTCTTTCGCGCTGAATTACAGGAAATGGTGCGTCTTATGGAACTCGTTTTTCATGGATTTCAAGAGCAAAGCGAACAACATAAGGAGGTACTGATGCCAGGTTATACCCATTTTCAGGTAGCTATGGTTTCTTCTTTCGGCCTTTGGTTTGGCGCTTACGCTGAATCTTTGACAGAGGATTTGGGGCTACTGGAAAGTGTTTTTAATATCGTAAACCATAATCCATTAGGTTCTGCCGCGGGATATGGTTCTTCTTTTCCCCTGAATAGAAAAATGACAACAGAATTGCTGGGTTTTGAAGACCTTAGCTATAATGTGATTCATGCCCAAATGGGAAGAGGTAAATCGGAATTATTTATTGCCTTTGCGTTGGCTTCTCTTGCCACTACCTTAGGTAAATTTTCAACGGATGTCGTGCTTTATTCCAGCCAGAATTATCATTTTCTAACCCTCCCAAAAGAATATACCACAGGCTCAAGTATTATGCCGCACAAAAAAAATCCCGATGTATTTGAACTGTTAAGAGGTAAATGTAATCTTTTACAGGCACTGCCGGGGCAGGTTAGCATGTTGATTAATAATCTTCCCGCTGGCTATCACCGGGATTTTCAATTATTAAAGGAGGTAATTTTTCCAGCAATCCTTAGCATGAAGGAATGTCTGGAAATGATTGCCTTTGTTTTACCAAAGTTGGAAATTCACGATAACCTTCTGGATGATCCAAAATATGCTTATCTATTTACAGTTGAAAAAGTTAATGAGCTCGTTTTAGAAGGTATTCCATTTAGAGATGCCTATAAACAGGTCGGTGATATGGTGGAAAAAAATGTGTTTGTGCCAGGGAATAAAATTTCTCATGTTCATGAGGGCTCTATCGGACAACTCTGTAATAAGGAGATTTTTCAGAAATGGAAGATGATTAAAGATAGATTTCCATTTGGAAAAATCGAAGAAAAATATATCGCCCTTACACGTATTCGCTAACTTTTAAATCATAACTCATTATGCCAAAATCATGGACCGAAAAGCTCAATGTTAAGAAAGAGCCCAAAGTGGTGAAACTTCAGGAATCGTTTTCTGATATTCCTGCCGATAGCCTGATGTTGGTCGCTACACCTAAATTGGTGGACGATTATATAAAACAGGTGCCTAAAGGACATCATGTGGATATGAAAACGCTGCGAAAAGATCTGGCATCCGATTTTCATGCCGATAATTCATGTTCGTTAAGTACTGCAATCTTCGTTAGAGTAGCTGCTGAAGCTGCTTTCGAACAATATAAATTGGGTAAAAACCTCTCAGAAATTACGCCTTTCTGGAGGGTAATCGCTCCTGGATCCAAAATGGCAGCAAGGTTAACCTTTGGGGAGGATTTTTTGAAAGAACAATTGAAAGCTGAAATGGCGTAACTTTGTTACTTTTAGATTATTAAAATACCTGGATGATTGCCATTTATATTCATGTCCCTTTTTGCAAACAGGCTTGCCATTATTGTAATTTTCATTTTTCAACCAATCAGTCTGGGAAACCGCTCTTTGTTAAGGCGCTCTTGAAGGAAATGAGCTTGCGGAAAGACGAATTTCAAAACCAACCCGTAGCATCCATTTATTTTGGAGGTGGAACGCCTTCCTTATTGAATAAATCTGAGTTAGAGGAAATATTTTACCACCTGAATACTACTTTCGATATTTCCTCCTCGGCAGAAATTACCCTGGAAGCTAATCCAGATGATATAAATACAAGCTTGTTACAGGTGTGGAGAAATTTATCTATTAATAGAATTAGCCTGGGTATTCAGTCTTTTCAACCTCATGCACTTACCTGGATGAATAGGGCGCATAATAATCAGGATGCTTTAAATGCTTTGCGTTTGATTGCAGAAGCTGGTTTCGATAATATGACAGCTGATCTCATTTATGGTGTGCCTGGCGTTTCGGACGATCAATGGATGAGTGATATTCTTGCATTGACAGATCGAAAAATACCTCATATTTCTGCCTATTGTCTGACTGTTGAAGACGAGACGGCTCTCGCTCATTTTGTAAAAAAAGGGACCTCTCCTCCCGTTCAGGAAGAACAGGCCAATAGACAGTTTGACCTTTTGATTAAAATATTGACGGAAAAAGGGTATCAACATTACGAAATTTCAAACTTTGCACTGCCAGGTATGGAGGCAAATCACAATAGTTCCTATTGGTTAGGCCGTCACTATATGGGCCTTGGACCTTCAGCTCATTCGTATAATGGCAGCTCAAGATATTGGAATGTGGCAAATAATAAAAAATATACAGAGGCTTTAAATGCAGGAATTTTACCTCCAAATGAAATAGAAATACTGTCGGAAACACAAAAATTTAATGAATATATCCTGACAAGGCTTAGAACACATTGGGGAGTTAATCCCAATGATATGTCAGATCCATTCAAATCTACTTTTTTAGAGGAAGTAAAAGAATTTATACCCGATATGATTTTTGAATCAGACGGCTCTTATTTCTTAACAACGCAAGGAAAAATGTGGGCCGATCATATATCCAGCCAATTATTTGCCTCTGAAGAATAAAGAAGCCAGGTATTTTATGTGAATACCTGACTTACATACATTTATTTTTTCTCGAAGGCTACGGAAACTATGATTTCCTGTTCCTCGTCATGTCTTTTCTTAAATCCTGTGGCAGGTGATGCCGCTCTTCTTCTTGATATTAAGCGGAAAGGGATATCTGGTAAAGAGAAGGATACATGTCTCCAGGCACCCATATTTACAGGTTCCTCCTGAACCCAGCAAATTTCCATGGCCCCCGTATATTTTTTCTCCAAAAGTTCGCGAATCTGTTTTTCAGGAAGAGGATAGAGCTGCTCTAATCGGATAATAGCTATGTCCTCTCTTTTTTCTTCTTTCTTTCTTGCAGCTAAATCGTAGTAAATTTTTCCGGAACAAAATAATACCCTAAATACCTTTTTACCATTTTTTGCGGAGATTTCAGGGTCATCAATCAATTCTTTAAACTTCGTTGAACCTACAAAATCTTTGAGTGGGGAAACACATTCGGGATGTCTTAGCATCGATTTAGGCGACATAACCACTAAAGGCTTACGGAAAGGAAAGGCTAATTGCCTTCTAAGTAAGTGGAAAAAATTGGCAGGCTGAGTTACATTGGCAATAATCCAATTCATCTCGGCACAGTTTTGAAGAAAACGCTCTAATCTGGCACTGGAATGCTCAGGACCTTGTCCTTCATAGCCATGGGGTAATAAAAGTACGAGTCCACTTTGTCTGTTCCATTTACTCTCGGCAGACATAATATATTGGTCAATAATAGTTTGTGCACCATTATAAAAATCACCAAATTGTGCTTCCCAGATGTTTAATGCGTGAGGCGTTGCGAGGGAAAAGCCATATTCGAAGCCTAAAACAGCAAATTCTGACAACAAGGAATTGAAAATTCTGAAAGTACCCTGTTCATTCGATAACTTACTAAGCCTGTTATATTGAGCATTCGTCTCGGAGTCAAAAAGAACGGCGTGTCTATGGGAAAAAGTACCCCTTTTCACATCCTGCCCACTCATTCTAACATCCTTTCCTTCATTAAGAATTGACGCATAAGCAAGTAATTCACCAATAGACCAGTCCAATTTATCCGCTTCAACCAACTTGATTTTATCCTCAATCAGACGCTTCATTTTCGGTAGCGGCTTGAAGGAAGAGGGAATTTCATGCATTTTGTCCAAAAGATCCTGGAGAACGCTTTTATCAAGTCCAGTTATCGGGGTATTTTCAAAATTAGCATACGTTGAGCGAATCATTTCTTTCCAGGCTTGCTCAGGCTCCTGCATGATGTATGGCAGATTGTGTTCTTTGACCTCGTTGAGCCTTTCTTGTAGCATATTCCAAAAGTCTGCCTCTAATTCGTCGGCAATCTTTTTTTCCAATTCCCCGCGATCCACCAGTCTTTTTAAATAAATCTCCCTTGGATTTGGATGATTATTTATGATGGAATACATGTCGGGTTGGGTAAATTTTGGGTCGTCCCCTTCATTGTGCCCGTGACGGCGATAACAAACCATGTCTATGAATACATCTTCATGAAAAGTCATGCGATATTCCGTGGCTAGTTCAGCCGCAAAGACAATGGCTTCAGGATCGTCACCATTTACGTGGAATACTGGTGCGCCAATGGCATTAGCTGCTGCCGTACAATAAGTGGAAGAGCGGGCCTCTTCCCAGTCGGTGGTAAATCCAACCTGATTATTTATAACGAAATGTATGGTGCCTCCCGTGTAATAGCCAGGAAGTTTACTCATTTGAACGGTTTCATAAACAACGCCCTGTCCAGCCACAGCGGCATCGCCATGTATTAACAATGGCAATATACAATCGTAATCTTCTTTGTAAAGTACATTGGCCTTCGCTCTTGCAAAGCCTTCAACCACAGGGTTTACCGATTCTAAATGCGACGGATTAGGCGCTAATTCAAGATGAACGATAATGTCATCAGGTGTTTTTATCTGAGAGGAATAGCCTAAATGATATTTTACATCGCCATCACCAAAACTTTGATCAGGAATAGCAATACCCTCAAATTCATTGAATATGTGTGTATAAGTCTTACCCAAAATATTGGCAAGCACATTTAATCTTCCTCTATGTGCCATACCCATTATGACCTCCTTGGTGCCGTGGGAAGCTGCATAGTTAATGATGGCATCTAAAGCGGCAATCGTGGCTTCACCTCCCTCCAGAGAAAAACGCTTTTGCCCGATATATTTGGTGTGAAGGAATTTTTCAAAAATGACCGCACCATTCAATTTTTCTAATATCCTTTTCTTTTTTTCAAGGGATAGTCCATATTGGTTTTCAGGGTGGTGATTTTCAATCTTATCCCTTAACCACCTTCGTTTGTCGCGGTTCTGAATATGCTGGAACTCAAAACCAATATGACCGCAGTAAATCCTGTTAAGGTGTGATATAATTTCCGACAAAGTAGTATTGCCAGGTAAACCACATTCTGTTCCCGCTGCAAAGGAAGTAGAAAGATCGCTTTCTGACAAATTGAAATCCTCTATTTGTAATTTTGGATTACGATCCATTCGCTGCCTGATGGGATTGGTCGTGGAAAGTAAATGTCCGCGCGACCTGTAAGCGTTAATTAACGCAACTACTTGAAACTCTTTTGTAGAAAAATTCGTTCTGGAGGTTCTCTTTTCTATCGTTGAGGATTCTGCAAATTCAAAACCTTTGAAAAAATGATACCATTCCGGATCTATCGATGTAGGATTTTCTAAAAATCGTACATACATCGATTCAATGTATGCTGGGTGGGCATTGCTTATAAATGAAAAATCACTCATTTTATATTCGCACTTTAAACGTTTTTAATCACGATGCAAATAAAAGGTACTTTTAGTCAAATATCAACTTTTCAAGCATTTATAATTGGGGATTATTTTTCTTTTACCCAAACTTTTTTAGTGTTATTCTTTTAATTATTTGGATTTATTAAGTGTTTTGTTTATTTTCGCCCTTCGAATAAACGTTAAAAAAATATAGCCATGGCAAATCATAAATCTGCTGCGAAACGCATACGTCAAAATGCTAAGCGCCGTTTACAAAACAGGTACTATAAGAAGTCCGCTCGTTCTGCTATAAAGAAGCTTCGTCACATGTCAGAATCAGCTGAGGCTGGCTCTTTCTTGGGCAAAGTGGTGCAGATGATTGATAAATTATCAAAATCAAATACCTGGCACAAAAATAAAGCAGCGAACCTTAAAGGTAAGTTAACTCGTTTCGTTAACGGTTTAGCTAAATAGTACTTTTGTTTTTTATAGTGAATAAAAAGTTCTGATATCAAGTTATATCAGAACTTTTTTTATTTTTTACCTTTTTATATGAATTAAACAGGCAATATTGACCCTAGGCATTTCGTTTATGAATTACTTTTTTTAACTTAGCTTCTCCTAAGAATTATCAATCTTTAAAAATATATTAATGGCCATAAATTCAGCAAACTCTGGGGTACAGAGATATATCCGCGGAGTGGTTGTAGTTGTGTTGTGTTTTGTTGTGTTTAACCTGAATAGTCAGGATATTCACTTCTCCCAATTCTATATGTCCCCTTTGAATTTGAATCCTGCCATGACAGGTGTTATGAATGGCAATGTCCGACTTACAGGAAATTATAGAAATCAGTGGGCCAGTATTTTAAGGGATAAATCATTTCGTACCTATTCCGTTTCTTATGATCAGCGATTTGCCGTTGGACGAAATGATTTCTTTGGCGTGGGTGGCACTGTTTGGGGAGATAAGGCGGGCGATGCCGGCTTCGCTACCCAAACTGGAAAGTTATCCTTTTCCTACAGTAAAAAAATTGGGGGTTATCGCGATAAAGCAAGTTATGTGGTGGTAGGTGCAGAGGGTGGAGCAGCTCAACGAAGCATAGATTTCTTGAATTTGCGTTGGGGAACCCAGCATAATGGTTCCGGTGGTTTCGATCCGACAATTAGTTCAAACGAAACCGGTTTTAATCTAGATAATTTTATATTCGCCGACATGGCCGCTGGTCTCCTTTGGTTTAACGTGTTAAATAAAAATACGAACTACTATATCGGAGGCGCATACCACCATTTAAATAGACCAAATCAGGCATTTTCAAGCACTAATGTTGCAGGTGTTAATGTTAGAAATACCGATCTGATTTTTACCAGAATTACTGTTCATGCAGGAGGGGAATTTCCCGTTGCCCAAAATTTAGGCGTTCTTCCGGGTATCATTTATATGAAACAAGGTCCCGCTTTTCAGGTGAATGGAGGTAATAGTTTCCGTTTTACCCTAAATGATAATCCCGGGGAATATCAGGCTTTTCAATTAGGTGTCTGGGCTCGTATTTCTTCCAAAGATAATGGAACAAACGGCGCCGTTGCTACAACACCAGGAGGCGTACTCGTCGATGCAGCTATTCTCTCTGCTCGTTTCGACTTTAATGATATGAGTCTTGGATTCAGTTATGATATTAATGTCTCACCACTAAGAGCTGCTTCAAATGGCCAGGGTGCCTTTGAATTTAGTCTGCAATACAAAATACTAGGAAATACCAAAAAATCAGTGTATTGTCCCGATTTCTAATCTCTTAAATCCACTTATCGTGTTCTCATCAAAAAACAAAACAGAAGAAAAATCTAATATATCCGCTATTCCTTCTCCGAATGCTTTTAATACGCTCGCAGTAGGTACAGTAATTGAAGGAAATGTTAGTTCTGCCAGCGATATTCGGGTAGATGGGTCGATTTTTGGGAATTTAACCTGTGATTCTAAAGTAATTATCGGCCCAAGTGGTATTATTGAAGGCAATGTAACCTGCGCCAGCGCACATATAGAAGGTAAATACAAAGGAAAATTAACCGTCGGAGATGTGTTGAACATCAGAGAAAATGCCGTGGTTACCGGGGATATTATTACCCAAAAATTAATCGTTCAGGCCGGGGCTTCATTTAATGGTTCCTGCATCATGAAAAATAAATAGGTTTCTACCAAAGAATGAAAAAATCATCAAGTACGCATTATATGAAATATGCCGGAATGGCTTTTCAAATGGGTGCTATTATTTTATTGTCCGTGCTCTTAGGGGAGTATCTGGATAAACTTTTTAGTCTTTCTTTTCCCGCGTTTACTCTCAGTTTCGTTCTGTTCGGAACCTTCGCTTCTCTTTATCTGTCGCTAAAAGACTTTATTACGCCCAAAAAAGGTAAATAGACTATGACACGTCCATACCGTGATTTTTATTCCTCCTTTTTTGCTCTGTTTGTGGTTACCCAACTTACCGTCTGCTCTCTTATTCTCTTCTTTTCAAAACATTATATGCCAACATCGTATGTCGGATGGATAGCTAATGTTTACTTCTCCCTATTTTCTGTGGTTATTTATTTGTCAGCATTAAAAAATCTTTCCCGATCTGCCGGAAATGCCTTTATTAGAATCGTTATGGGAGGAAGTGGAATTAAAATAGGCGGTTCTATCTTGGTTCTTTTTTTAGCGCATCTTTTGTTGCAACCACTTGAAAAGCCCGAGATTATTTTGTTCCTTTTTATCTACGTTCTTTTTGCTATATTTGAAACCTACACTTTGACGAAGTTGAATAATCATTAATTTTTTATTTATGGTCAATAACCTTCCTTTTTTATTAGATGTTAATGCCGGCCAATTTACCTTTCAACTCATTGATGTAGATGATATTACGCTAAATAATTCCGATGTAAATAATCAAATTATCCTGGATAATAATAAATCAAAGGTAGTCTCTGTAAAGGAGGTAAGCCATGAGCTAAAAAGGTACCAGATTCAAATAGATGGACGTACCTACCTGGTTCAAATATCAGATGCTGTGGACCAGCAGATCCTAAAAATGAACCTGAAATCTAAAAAATCAAATCAATTAAAAGAAGTAAGAGCGCCAATGCCCGGATTGGTCAGGCAAGTTAATGTACAAGTGGGTGATCAGGTAGATTCAGGTGATTCCTTGTTTATTTTGGAGGCTATGAAAATGGAAAATTTACTGAAATCTCCGGTAAATGGTATTGTTTCTGACCTATTCGTAAAGTCGGGAGAATCCGTTGAAAAAAACCAGATTCTCCTCAGCTTTAGTTGATTTTTTTCCTATTTCTTATTTTGTACCTTATTAAAGGCGTCTAAGCCACAGCGCAAAAAGTTCGCGTACGTCTCCACATCTGGCGTGTATGCCGCAGGTTTGTTTAATAGCTCTCCCGATGGCGAAAGTAAAGCGTAGTAAGGCTGACTATTTGTGTCGAAATAACTGGTTTGTAGATTAGACCACTTGTTTCCAACAGTCCTCAATTTCCTGGTGCTTCCACTCGCTTGTGTTACCGTTATTTGCTCATCCTCAGGCAACAACGTTTTATCGTCAACGTATAGAGAAATAATGATATATTTGTCGTTAAGTAAAGAATATACAGTGGGGTCTGGCCAGACATGTTCTTCCATTTTCCTACAGTTCACACAAGCGTACCCGGTGAAATCAATCATTACGGGTTTATTTACTGATTTTGCAAAAGCTAAGCCCGCTTCTAAATCCTTAAAGCAATTTAAATTATGTGGGCAATCGCAATCATACAACAAGCTGTAACAGGTAGGTGGCGCCATTCCACTTAAAGCAGTCAAAGATTTATAAGTTCCAGCCCGTTCGTCAAACCGGAAACCAGACGCTAAATACGCTACGAATAATATACTCGCAAAACCTAAAATTTTATGTGTAAGGCTTCTTTTATCCTTTTTTGATTCGTGGCCAATACGGATAACACCAAATAAATAAAGAGCGAGGGCACTAAAAATGATAATCCAAAGGCCTAGAAAAATTTCGATTTTCAGCAGTCCCCAGTGTTTTACCAAGTCTGCATTAGAAAGGAATTTGAGGGCAAGGGCTAATTCTAAAAATCCTAAAACGACCTTCACGCTGTTCATCCAGCCACCTGATTTTGGTAGTCTGTTCAATAGGCCAGGGAATGCTGCGAATAGTCCAAAGGGTAAAGCTAACGCTAATCCAAATCCACCCATTCCTACCGTTAATTGCATGGCTCCAGACGATGATGACATCGTTCCCGCCAAAAGAGATCCTAATATTGGGCCCGTGCAGGAAAAGGATACTAATGCCAGGGTCAAGGCCATGAAAAATATACCTATTATACCTCCAACGCCTTCGGCTGAACTTGCTTTATTGGTCCATGATTCCGGTAGGGCTAACTCGAAATAGCCAAAAAATGAAATGGCAAATACGATGAATATAACAAAAAAGAATAGGTTTAGTCCTACATTCGTGGATATGTCATTGAGTATGTCAGGTTGTATGCTGTCCATTAAATGGAAAGGGATACTTAGCAGAATATATACCATGAAAATGAAAAAGCCATATAGAAATGCATTGATTATACCTTTCTTTCTATCTCCTGATCCCTTGGTAAAATAACTTACCGTGAGCGGAATCATAGGGAAGACACAGGGAGTTAATAAGGCTAACAGGCCACCTAAAAAGCCCAGAAAAAAAATATTGAAATAAGAATCTGTTTCAGATGATACCGTGGTTTCATCTGTTGAACATTCATTTATGGGCTTTCCTGGCTTTGTTATAGAGAAAATACCCGTTTTCTCAGCTTGGATGGGCACTTGATCCGTTTCTATGACAGACGGAACGGCCGATGTTTCGTTCTCCTCAGTTTCTGAACTTGTTTTTTTTTCCTCGCTTTGGGTGGCTTCTTCTTTTGAAGCCGTTACCTGAAATGAAAAGTTAGCCTCTCCCGGAGGCAGGCATCGCTCCTTATCACAGGCCATGAATTCTACATACCCGGTAATTGGTTTTGTCGGATCAGTTACTCTTATTTTTTGTTTGAAAATGATTTTCCCCGATAACTTTATTACGTTCATTCCGAAAATATCATCGAAACCCTTATATATGTTTCCCTCTTCCAGTGCTTTACCAACTAAGGTGTAATGGGAACCTTTGTCCCAAATGATGCTCGTCCGTATTGGGCCTTCGTCACTTTCCAAATATTGTGAATAAATATTCCACCCTTCATCTATCTGAGCGATAAATTGTAGCTCATACTCATTTTTAGCTGTGTTCTTCCATTGGTAATTCCAACTTACAGGATCAAATATCTGTCCATGTAAGTTAATAATCAAGCCTAAAAAAAAAGCTAAGGATATAGATATTTTCATTGAAGCGATAAATTTTAAAATGAATGATTGGTAAGTTTCATAACGCTAAATTACAAAACAAATTATTTGCTTAAAGTAACCTCTGTTACATTCATTAATATGAAACAAACGTTTTTAAAACCTAAAATGTTAAGAAAATACTTTGGAACTCGTAAGCAGTGATTCAAATAACTTAAGTCCGTCTGTGTTGCCAACCATGTCATTTGCCGCACGTTCAGGGTGTGGCATCATGCCAAATACGTTTCGTCCGATATTACATATTCCAGCTATATTATCAACAGATCCATTTGGATTGGATGATGCATCTACATTTCCTGAAGCATCACAGTAGCGAAATAAAATCTGGTCGTTTTGTTTTAAACCTGCTAAGGTAGCTTCATCAGCAAAATATCGCCCCTCTGCATGGGCAATAGGAATTTTTAAAGCCACATTAGGCGTCAGTTGTGCGGTAATTACACTTTGATTGCTTGAAGGTACAATGTGAACATTCTTACAAATAAATTGCTGATTTTCATTTCTGAGGAGGGCGCCTGGCAATAAACCTGCTTCACATAATATCTGAAAACCATTACATATCCCCCAAACTAATCCTCCCTTTTCTGCAAATGAAATAACTGACTTCATTATAGGCGAAAATCGGGCAATAGCGCCTGATCTTAAATAATCCCCATAAGAAAATCCTCCAGGTAAAATAATACAATCCCCCAGTTCAAGTCCTTTTAAATCGTCATCCTTATGCCACAATTTGATGGTTTCCATACCCAGATAGCTGGAAAAAACTTCAAAAACGTCCTCGTCACAATTGGAACCAGGAAAAACAACAACGCCAAATTTCATACAGATAAGAGTTGATTTTATAAAAATAATCCTACATAATGGCTAACAAATAACCCAAGAATTAATGCAAAATGAAAAAATTCAGCCAGTTTAGGCTTCATCGATATAAATCCTAATGAGGTCAATAATCCTATGGGTAAGGAAAGTAAGAGATAAACATCCTTACCTTGCTTTGGTAAAATAAGTAGTACCATAAAGGTAATACCTAAAATCCAATACATTATGTTTATTCGTTTCCTCGATTGTATAATTTTTCGATAGGCAATATTGTTGTAAGAAAAAATTAAAAATATAACAAGACAAGTAAAAACAAAGTAAAGCAAGAGATTTATATACTCGAAAGGGGTTACGAGAAAGGTGGGTGTTTTGAAAATATCAGTAAATTGAAGTTTATAGAATAAGTCAAAGCTATTTTGCCAGTAATAATAAATGCCAGCAAAAAATGGAGGCACTATAAAACCGCAGATGACCATAATCCTTTCTTTGATAATGTAAGTCCTTAAAATGCTCAATGCTATGAATATGACCAAAATAAGATAAATCGATGGTGGAAAGAATAAAAAGGAAATACCCGCTAAGAGTCCTGCATTGAAAATATGATCAGCGGATTTAGGTTGATTGTAAGTGCCAAGTAAAATATTTAGAATAAGTATTAATAGGGTATTAACAAAATGAAAGGTAGATAAAAATAAAAAATAAGGGGAATAACAGCTGAGCAAAACAATAAATAGACCAGGAAAAACGGTAGTGGCATCGGCTAATCTATATTTATTTACTATCTGATTTCCCACCGCAACTTGTATGGCCAGCAACAACAATACAGTAATTCTTGACCCAATGCTCGTGTGCCCGATAAAGTTGCTTATTTCGTTCATTAAAATGCCGCTCTGGCTGGGTTCCCAAAGGGGAACAAGTATATATATACTGGAATGCCAAATAAATGCAAATAAAAATCCAAAGATACTTGCTAATATTTGGTTGGTTCTGAAAAGTTGCAGCACTGCAAATGTTTTAAGTTGTTTTAAGTTCGCGAAATATAATAAATATATAGCTCATTGACCTAAAAATATCACAGTTTTCCTATCAAAGTGTTTTTTCTTTTAGGTTACTTGCATAGCAAAGGTAATATTTTTCAATGCCACCAGGCGGCAAAGGATAATCAACACAGTCTGACATTGGTTTGACAACCCCTTCCTTAGTCAGAATTTTAATTTCCTCCTGCGCGTAAGAATACGCCCGATTGCTCTCCTTTCCACTAAATAGTAAAAAGGATATTTCTTCGTCAGAGCCTTTCCACCAGCTTTTTATGTTAGATTCTTCCACCAATAATCTTTCCCTTGATATGGGTATGTCAGAAAATTTCAATTTGAATAATTCTCTGTTCAAAAGGGCTTTACATATAAAAGCAAGCAATGGGTCTTCCTCATTTTGCCATTCTTTGATGGCAGAAAACAGGTCAATGTCATCTAATGCCGCAAATTTATCTAATAAAAATAAAGTGTTTTCCGATAAATGATCTTCCGTAATTTCATTGTCCATAAAATATTTTAAAGAAGAGGGAATATATTGTAATTGATGTCTTTTATGTAAAATGCGAGCTCTTTCTATGATCTTTATTAACATATTTTCAGCAGCTAACACCGTCTTGTGCAAATAAACCTGCCAGTACATTAATCTTCTGGCAACAAGGAATTTTTCTACACTATAAATACCTTTTTCCTCCACAACCAGCGCTCCATCTGAAACTGAGAGCATTTTTATAATCCTACTATACCCAACAACCCCTTCCGTAACCCCCGTAAAGAAGCTATCCCTGCTTAAATAATCCAGCCTGTCTACATCGAATTGTCCGGAAACAAGTTGTGAAAGAAAATACTTAGGATGGGTACGCCGGAATATCGAAATGGCTTCTGTTAACTTACCCTCAAAGGTTAAATTCAAAGCTTCCATAAAGGCAATAGACAGCTTTTCATGGGAAACTTTAATTAAGGTGTTTTCTAAGGTATGTGAAAATGGACCATGCCCAATGTCATGTAATAAAATGGCTATGCAAGCAGACGTTTGCTCGGAAGGGGAAATTTCTATCCCCTTCGATGTTAATATAGACAGCGCTTCCTGCATTAAATGCAAAGCGCCCAGGGCATGGTGAAATCGGGTATGATGGGCGCCGGGATAAACATAATGGGCCAGGCTAACCTGCTTTATTCTGGATAACCTTTGGAAATAAGAGTGGTTTATCAAATCAAGTAGAATACCCTCTGGAATTTGGATGAATCCGTAAACGGGATCATTGATTATTTTTGACTTTTGCATAAGTCGACGAAATTTTTTAAAGCAATATTTAATCGCCCATGGCCGTTTTAATCCGTATTTTAACGGGAAATTACTTATAATTGTTTCATTCTTATTATTTACTTACTTTAGCTATTATGGATAAAATTAGAATTCTTTGGGCAGACGATGAAATTGA